>NZ_NHNZ01000064.1:0-35851 GCF_002727095.1 Halorubrum sp. C191
GTACGGGCTCTCGTCCCCGCCCGCCCCGGCGCCCTGATACGGCGAGGTGTACGGCGACCCCCCGACCGGGTCGTCGAACCCCTCGGGGGGAAGGTAGATCCGCTCGCCGCCCTCCGACCGCACGACGACCGCGACGTCTCGCGTGCCGGCCACGTCGATCACCGTGCGGTCGTCGGTGACGCGCGCGTCGATGTCGATTTCGTCCATGCCCCACGTTGCGACCGGGGACGGTTTAGCCCTACCGGCCGTCCCCGACGGCGCCGCGGGCCGGTCCGTCGCCGGCGCTCACCGGTGGTGAATCCTTTTGTGCGGCCGCGCCGAACCTCGCTTCGATGGACGTCAACAGCCATGCCGAGGAGCTCGCCTCCGACCTCGGCGTCGACAAAGAGGAGGTCAAAGCCGACCTACAGAACTTACTGGAGTACAGCGTCCCCATCGACGAGGCGAAACAGAGCGTCCGCCGGAAGCACGGCGGCGGGGGCGGCGGCTCGACGCCAACGCCCGACGCCGTCGACGTGGGCGAGATCACCACCGACCACGACGGCGTGACGGTGACGGTTCGCGTGTTGACGCAGGGGACGCGCACGATCCGGTATCAGGGGGACGACCTCACGATCCGGGAGGGCGAAATCGCCGACGAGACCGGCGTCATCTCCTACACCGCGTGGCAGGACTTCGGCTTCGAGCCGGGCGACTCGCTGACGATCGGCAACGCCGGCGTCCGCGAGTGGGAGGGGGCGCCGGAGCTGAACCTCAACGACTCGACGACGGTCGCCATCGCCGACGAGGAGGTCTCGGTCGACCGCGAGGTGGGCGGCGACCGCAGCCTCGTCGACATCGCGGCCGGCGACCGCGGCCGCAACGTGGAGGTCCGCGTGCTGGAGGTCGACGAGAAGACCATCTCCGGGCGCGACGGCGAGACCGAGATCCTCGAAGGGGTCGTCGGCGACGAGACGGCGAAGCTCCCCTTCACCGACTGGCAGCCGCGCTCCGAGATCGAGGTCGGCGCCGACCTCCGGATAGAGGACGTGTACGTCCGGGAGTTCCGCGGCGTCCCCTCGATCAACCTCACCGAGTTCTCGACGGTGACGCCGCTCCCCGACCCCGTCGAGGTCGCGGAGGACGCCCCGCGGCTGTCTGTCGCAGACGCCGTCGGCTCCGGCGGAATGTTCGACGTCGAGGTCGTCGGGAACGTGCTGGAGGTCCGCGACGGCTCCGGGCTCATCGAGCGCTGCCCCGAGTGCGGCCGCGTCGTCCAGAACGGCCAGTGCCGGAGCCACGGGGACGTGGACGGCGAGGACGACCTACGGGTGAAGGCCATCCTCGACGACGGCACCGACACCGTGACCGTCGTCCTGGACGACGAGCTCACCGCCGAGGTGTACGGCGGCGGGCTCGACGACGCCCTCGCCGCCGCGAAGGACGCGATGGACAAGGAGGTCGTCGCGGACGACATCGCCGACTCGCTCGTCGGGCGCGCCTACCGCGTCCGCGGGAACCTCTCGGTCGACGACTACGGCGCGACCCTCGACGCGGCCGAGTTCGAGATCGCCGCTGACGACCCGGCCGCCCACGCCCGCGCCGCGCTCGCGGAGGTGGGCGAATGAGCGACGACGGGCCGGGCACGCGTGAGGTCGCCTACCGGGTGTTCGCCGCCGAGTTCGACGACGCCTCGCTGTCGTACTCCGAGAGCGACGAGGAGCGCGCCCCCAACTACGTCGTCACCCCGACCGGCGCGCGGGTGAACCGCCTGTTCACCGCCGGCGTGCTCACCGAGGTCGAGCGCGTGAACGACGAGACGCGGCGCGGTCGCGTCGTCGACCCGTCGGGCGCGTTCGTCACCTACGCCGGGCAGTACCAGCCGGAGGCGCAGACCTTCTTGGAGCGCGCCGACCCGCCGGCGTTCGTCGCGCTCACCGGCAAGGCGCGCACCTTCGAGCCCGAGGACTCCGACCGCGTCTTCACCTCCGTCCGCCCGGAGAGCCTCAACGAGGTCGACGCCGACACCCGCGACCGCTGGGTGGTCTCCGCCGCCGAGGCGACGCTCGACCGCCTCGCGGCGTTCGAGCAGGCCCTCGATTCCGACCTGCGCGGCGACGAGCTCCGCGCGGCGCTGGAGGCGGGCGGCGCCCCGGCTCCGCTCGCCGCCGGGATCCCGAAGGCGCTCGACCACTACGGCACGACCGCGGCGTACGCAGAGGCGGTCCGCCGGCTCGCGGTCGACGCGCTCGAGCTGATCGCGGGCGACCGCGACGAGGTCCGGTCGATCGACGTCGCCCCCGACGAGGGGGACGCGACCGCGATCGGTCCGCTCCCCGACACCGACGTGACGATCGCGGAGCCGGCGGCGACGCCCGAGGCCGACGCGACCGCGGCCGCGGACGTCGGCTCCGACCCGGAACCCGCCACCGGTGAGAGCGAGGCCGAACCGACCGCCGAGGCTACCACGTCGACCGCGGATACCGACTCGTCGACCGCCGCCGCCGGATCGACCGCCGAGGCCGAGTCGCTGCTCGACGACGCGGCCGAGATGGAGGGCGCCGGATCCGCGGAATCCTCGGAAAGCGAGACGGCC
Source organism: Halorubrum sp. C191 (assembly GCF_002727095.1). Lineage (NCBI taxonomy): Archaea > Methanobacteriati > Methanobacteriota > Halobacteria > Halobacteriales > Haloferacaceae > Halorubrum > Halorubrum sp. C191. The sequence goes on from NZ_NHNZ01000064.1 coordinate 2,576, forward strand.
GAACCGGAGGCGACCGCGACCGCCGACTCCGGATCGCTCGGCGATGCGGGCGACTCCACCGAGCCGACGGACGAGAGTACCGTGACCGACGATAGCGTCACGACCGACGAAGGTGCCGCGGCCGACGACGGCGGCCTCGGCGACTTCGACGCCGGTGACGACGGAGACGACATCGGTGACTTCGACGCGGGCGGCGATGACGACATCGGTGACTTCGACGCGGGCGGCGATGACGACATCGGAGACCTCGACGCCGGGGGCGACGAGGGCGCGAGCCCCTCCCCCGACCCGGACGCCGACGGGGACGACATGTACCAGCTCGACGACGAGGAGCGCGAGGAGATCGAGTCCGAGTTCGGAACCGACTTCGCGACCGGGACCGAGGTCGACGAGCCGGGCGAGGCCGACATCGACGTGCCCGACCCCGAGGAGATCGTCGAAGAGCCCGACGACGACTCCGCGGCGGCCGCGGACGATTCGGCCGCCGCAGAGAGCCCGGAGCCCGACACCGCCGCCGCGACGGACGACGGAGATGAGGCCGAGACCGACGGAGACGCAGCTGACGACATCGACCTCGAAGCCGCGGCGGTCGCGGCGATGGACGACCTCGACGACGGCGACGGGGCGCCCCGCGAGGCGGTCGTCGAGCGCGTCGCGGACGACCACGGGGTCGAACCGGGCGCGGTCGAGGACGCGATTCAGGACGCGCTGATGAGCGGGCAGTGTTACGAGCCGGGCGACGGGCTGCTCAAGCCGATCTGATGGCGCGGGTCGAGCCGGTCGTCGGCGAGCCGGCGGCGGTGGCCGACCTCGGCGCGGAGCGCGCGCTGCTCGTCGCCGACGTCCACGCGGGCATCGAGGTCGGACTGCGCTACGAGCGCGGCGTCGAACTCGACTCCCGGGCCGACGAGCGCCGCGAGCGGCTCTGCGACCTCGTCGCCGAGACCGACGCCGACCGGCTCGTCGTCCTCGGCGACCTCGCGCACCGGATCGGCGCACCCGACGGCGACGAACGGGAGGAGCTGGAGGCCCTGATCCGCGCCGTCACCGACCGCGTCCCGATGACGCTCGTCGAGGGGAACCACGACGCGGGCGTCGCGGAGGCGTTCGCGGCCGACCTCGACGTGATCGGCCCCGAGGGCGGGCGGCTCGGTCGCGGGTCGGCCTCCGGTGTCGCGGTCTGTCACGGCCACACGTGGCCCGACCCCGCGCTCCGCGACGCCGACGTGATCTGTACCGGCCACGAGCACCCGCAGGTCCGACTGGAGGACTCGGTCGGCGGGTCGCGCGTCGAGCGCGCGTGGCTCCGCGGGACCCTCGACCCCGCGGCGTTCACCGAGTCTGGTGATGCTCCCGGCCCGCCGGCCGATCCGCCGGAGCTCGTCGTCTTCCCCGCGTTCAACGAGCGCTCCGGCGGGACGTGGGTCAACGTCGAGGGGCAGTCGTTCCTCGCGCCGTACCTTCCCGCGGCGCTCCCCGCCGCGGACGCCTACCTGCTCGACGGGGCGCGGCTCGGGGACTACCGGGACATCTGAACGCCGCGGACCGATCGCGGAGTGACCGTTCCGCCCCGCTCCGCCGACGAGACCGTTTTGTCCCGCGACGCGGAACCGGCCCCATGGTCACCGACCGCTCGCCCACCGCGATCGACGAGGCCGGGTGGCACTGGCTCCGGGTCAAACACGTGACGGGGTTCCCCCGCCAGGCCCGCGACGGCTACTTCCCGGCACACGACGTGATGCGGCCGGCTGCGACGACCGAGGCGGACGCACCGGGGATCGACGCCGGAAAGAAGTCGCTACCGGCCGGCCCCGAGACCGTCCGCGACGCCGACCGCCTCGCGCTGGAGACGACGTACCTGAGCGGGAAGTGGCTCGTCGAGCGTCCGGCGGAGGCGGTCGACGACCTCTGGGAGGCGGTGGTCGACGACGTCGCGGCCGAGCGGTTCTGGGACGCGAAGGTCGCGACCGCCGCCGGGTGCGAGGCGTTCGGCGAGTCCGACCACGCGGTGCTCGTGTTCACGCCGAACTACTTCGATCGAACGGACGTCGACCGGGTTCGACGCCGGCTCAGGGAGGAACACGGGGTGACCAAGCGGATCCGATACCGCCCCGACGTGTACACGCTCGGCGGGGTCCACGAGGCGCGGCTCGGCCCGCTCGCCGACTCCGACGCGGCGCGGTTCCGCGCGTGAGATTCGCGTCCGGCTACTCCACCGGGCGGAACTGGAAGCCGTCCCAGTCCTGGCTCTCGGGCTCGCGGATGCCGGCGCCCGGCTCGCGCAGTTCGTCGGCGTACACCGGCTCGATCCGGTCGCCGATATCGACGCTGAACTGGTCGCCGCCGTTGTCACTATCGTCCCCGTCGTCGCCTGTGACGCCGCCTGCCTCGTCGCGCTCGGCTATCTGTCCGAGCGCGCGGACCGGCGGCCCGTCGTAGTCGTCGCCCATCTCGAACTCGACGATTGCGAGGGTGTTCGGCTCGCGGACGCCCGGGGGCGTCGCGGTCGAGGTCGTCCACGTCACCACGCGCGCCTCGTACTCGCGGAGGTCGACCGTCCCGACGCGCTCGGCGCCGTTCGGGCCCACGGTGTGGGGCGGGTACGTGACCGTGCCGTCGGCGTACTCGGCGGCCTCGAAGGTCGGTTCGGCGCTGTCCCCCTGCCCGTCCGCGTCGGTGTCGGTCGTCTCGTGGTCGCTCATTGGCTTCCCTCCAAGATCGTGGTGGTCACGCAGTTCCCGAACCCGCCGACGTTACAGGCGAGCCCCGTGTCGGCCTCGACCTGCCGCGGTCCGGCGTCGCCCGTGACCTGCTTGACTATCTCGTACACCTGCGCGACGCCGCTGGCCCCGAGCGGGTGGCCCTTGGACTTGAGCCCTCCCGACGTGTTGATCGGGAGGTCGCCGTCGCGGTCGGTGACGCCCTCGTCGACCGCCTTCCACCCCTCTCCCTTCTCGAAGAAGCCGAGGTCCTCGCTCTGGAGGAACTCCAGTATGGTGAACATGTCGTGGAGCTCGGCCACGTCGATGTCGTCCGGGCCGATCCCGGCCATCTCGTAGGCGACCTCGGAGGAGTCGACGACGCCGCCCATCGTCGTCGGGTCCGCGCGCTCGTGGACGACGTGGGTGTCCGTCGCCCCGCCGATGCCCGAGACCACGGCGTAGTTGCCGTCGGGCGCGTACTCCTCGGCCACCGACTCGGGACAGAACACGAGCGCCGCCGAGCCGTCCGTGATCGGACAGAAGTCGTACAGTCGGAGCGGGTCCGCGACGATCGGCGAGTCGAGGACCGTGTCGAGGTCGACCTCCTTCCGGAACTGCGCGTGAGGGTTGTCCACGCCGTTCCGGTGGTTTTTCACCGCGACCTTCCCGAGGCTCTCGCGGGGCGCGTCGTACTCGTCGAGGTAGAGCCGCGCCGTGAGGCCCGCGAACGAGGGGAGCGTGACGCCCTGCTTGTACTCCACCGGATGCGTGAGCGACGCGATCACGTCCGTCGCCTCCGCGGTCGTCCGGTGGGTCATCTTTTCGCCGCCGACCAGCATCGTGAGCTCGCTCGCGCCCGAGGCGACCGACTGCCACGCCGCGTACACCCCTGCCCCGCCTGAGGAGGAGGTCTGGTCGATCCGCGCCGTGTACGCCGGCTGGGCGGCGAGGTCGTGGGCGAGCGCGTTCGGGACACCGGTCTGCCCCTCGAACTCGCCGCTGGCCATGTTCGAGACGTACAGGTGATCGAGGTCGCCGCCGTCGACGCCGGCGTCGTCGAGCGCGGCCGCGCCCGCCTCCGCCAGCAGCTCCCGGATCCAAGCGTCGCGCTGCCCGAACCGCGTCATCGACGCGCCGACGATCGCTACGCGTTCCATGTCGGTGGGTCCACCGCGGTCGCCTAAAACGTACCTCTCCGCGGCCGCGGTGGGGTCCGTCCGTCCCGACACCGTCGGCCGCCGTCGAGGTCGCGCCCCGCCGTCTCACCCGCCCCCGGCGAGGATCTGCGAGCCCGGTTCAGTCCGCCGCGGTCGGCGCGCCGTCGCCGACCGCGTCGGTCGCGTCCTCGCGGTCAGCGGTCGCGGCCGACACCACCTCGGTGAACGCCTGTCGGCGGGCGTAGAAGAAGTAGACGTACGGGACCTTCGCCAACACGTCGAGGAAGGCGTACGTCAGCGCGGCGCCCACCCCCGTGGTGAAGCCGATCCCCGCCGGACCCATCAGCCAGACGAACGGGTACGCCAGCCACAGCAGGCCGACGTGGTTCTTCAGCAGGCTGAACAGCCCCCGCTGCATCGGGTCGTCGGGAACGGCCCGCGGGAACACCACGTACAGATACGCGAACAGCGTGACGTGGAAAATCGAGGAGACGCCGAACAGCACCCACTTGAGCGTCCCGCCCGTCACGACCGCCCCGGCGCCGAACGCGATCATCAGCGCGTCGGCGAGCATCACGCCCGCGATCGCGCGGCGGGACGCGCCGGCGACGTAGCCGATGAACCCGACCAGGAGCGGGGTGGTGACGATCCAGTCGACGTAGCGGAGGCCGACCAGCTCGGCCCCGTTGACGGTCACGGTTCCGATACCGAGCGCCATTCCGGCATACGCGAGCCCGGCGAAGCCGGGTATCACCGCCAGCGCGGCCAGGCGACCGCGGTCCTCCGACTCGCCGAGCTTCGCGTACAGCGCCGCGGTGATCCCGAGGCCGACGAGGAAGGCGACCGCCGCGATCCAGTACGCGGCGCTGACCGCGCCCGTCATCGCGCACCTCCGTCGGTCGTCGCTCGCGAGCGCGCCGTTCCGCCCCCGGTGGCCGGCCCGTCGGCGCCGGACGTCTCATCGACGGTGAACGCCGCGACCCGGTCTTGGAGCGTCGTCACGGCGTCGGTCTGGAACTCGCGCAGGGAGTCGGACACGTCCTCGACGACCGACTGGCCCTCCTGTATCTCCGTCGCCGTCTGCTCCGCCGTCTCCGCGGTCTCGGTACTGAGCTCCGTGATCTCGTCGACGGAGCCGGCCGTGTCCTGTACCGTGTCGGCCTGGTCGGCGGTCGTCCGACGGATCTCCCCGAGCGAGCCGCTGATCTCGTCGACGGAGTCGGCGATCGTCTCGATGTCGGAGAGCGTCGACTCGACGGTGTCGGTCCCGGTCTGGACGCGCTCCTGTGTCGACCGGATCGACACCGTCACTTCCTCGGTCTGGTCGGCGATGTCGTCTATCATCGTATCAATCTCGTTCGCGCGCGACTGCGTCTCCTCGGCGAGCTCCTTTACCTCCTCGGCGACGACGCTGAAGCCGTCGCCGGAGCCGTCCGCCCGGGCCGCCTCGATCGAGGCGTTGAGCGCGAGCATGTTGGTCTGTTCCGCTATCTCGCCGATGATGTCGACGATCTCGGTGATCTCGTCCATCCCGTCCTGAAGCTGTTCGACCCGGTCGACGGCCTGCTCCGCCTCCTCCTCGACCTCGGCCATCTCGGCCAGCGCGCTCTGGGAGGAGCTGCGGGCGTCGTCGCTCGTCGCCGCGACCGCCTCGCTCCGGTCCGACAGGTCGTCGACGGTCGCCGCGATCTCCTCGGCGGACGCGCTGATGGTCTCGATGTCGGTCGCGATGGACTCGAGCTCCGCGCGCTGGTCGCCCGCCTGTCCCCGGATCGTCGTCGCGCTCTCGGTCGCGCCGGCGACGCGCCGCTCGACCTCGTTGCTCATCTCCGCCATCTCGCCGGCGTCGGCCTCGATCCGGTCGGCCATCTCGCGGACCGTCTCCACCGTCCCCTGGAGGTCGTCCATCATCCGGTTGAACGACTCGCCCACGGTCGCGAGGCTCTCGTCGCTCTCGTCGACGTCGACGCGCCGCGTGAGGTCGCCGGTCGCCGCCTCCTCCATCACCTCGGCGTACCGGTCGGCCGTCCGCCGGTAGCGGTCGGCCATCTCGGTCGCTTCCGCCCGCGCGCTCTCCAGTTCGTCTTGTGTCCGTTCCATCTCCGTCAGTCGGTCCTTCAGCGAGACCCGCATCTGCTCGATGGATCCCGCGAGCTCCCCGAACTCGTCGGTCCGGGTGGACTGTACTTCCCTGTCGATGTCCCCGTTGGCGACGCGCCGCGTCTGCGCGCCGATCTCGGTGACGCTGGCGATCGTCTCGGCCGCGTTGATCGACCCGAGCGTCAGGAGACCGGCGACGGCCGCGACGACCGTCGCGTTCGCGTCGTCGGTGGCCAGCCCGACGGCGACGATGAACGCCCCCGTCGCCACGTATCCGACGCCAAGTTTCACCCCGTAGCTGTCTTTCACCGATGCGATCGGCATGTGATCCATCAGGGAAACCGACGTGTTAAACGGCGCCCCGATACTATCAGTTCTGATATCCGGGCGCCTCGCCGAGCCTCGATCCAGGTCCTCGCGCCGCCGGGCTCACTCCGCGCGCCGGCCGCCGTGTCCCGGGTAGTCGCGTTCGAACCGCGACCCGATCTCCTCGCGGTCGATCCGGATCACGACCGGACGCCCGTGCGGGCAGGCGTAGGGGTTGTCGCAAGCGTCGAGCCGGTCGAGGAGGTCGACGACCCGGCCCTCGGTCAGTGAGGTGTTCCCCGTCACCGAGGGGTAACAGGCGAGGTCGGCGAGCAGCTCGTCGACGGCGTCGACGACCGGTTCGTCGCCCTCGGCAGCGTCGTCGACCAGCGCGGACAGGGAATCTCGCAGGAGGTCCGGGTCGAGCGCGGCGTCGAAGACGGCCGGGACCGCCGTCACCGCGACCTCGCGCTCGTCGGCGCGCTCCGCACGGAATCCGATCTCGGTGAGTTCGTCGACGAACTCCTCGAACAGCGCCGCCTCGCGGGCGGTCAACCCGACGCGGACCGGCTCCGCGAGGGCCTGCGCCTCCGCGCCGTCCGCGACGGTCGCCTTCAGCCGCTCGTAGTTCACGCGCTCGTCGGCCGCGTGCTGGTCGATCAGCACGAGCCCGTCCGGCGCCTCGGCGACGACGTACGTCTCATGAAGCTGACCGAGCACCCGCAGCGGAGGCAGCGAGTCGAACTCGCGCTCGGCCTCGGTCGCCTCGCCGTCCAGCGTCCGCTGCCGGGTCCGTGCCCGTGTTCGGGGTACCGACCGAGCCGCGTCCGCCCGGGCTCCCCTCCGGTCGCCCCCCGCCGCTCCGCTGCCATTCGCTGTCTCGTCGCCAGCCGTCGTTTCGTCTCCGACCGTCGTTCCGTCGCCGACCGTCGTTTCGTCTCCGACTTTCGTTTGGTCGCCGACTGTCGTTTCGTCTCCGACTTTCGTTTGGTCGCCGACTGCCGTCTCGTCGCTGGTTGCCGCTTCGCCTCGGCTCGGCTCGCACTCCGCGCCGTCGCTCTGCCGGCTCTGTGGACTGGGTTGATCGTCGCCGCTCGCGTTGTGATTCGCGTCGCCGTCCCGGGGCTCGCCCGCGGGCTCTGCCGTTGGTTCGGCCCGGGTCCTCTCCCCCTCGCCGAGGTCGTCGACGGCCCACGCCGCGTCGTCGGACGGGTCCAGTTCGGTCGGCGTCGCGGGGTCGTCGTCGCCCTGACCCGGGTCGGCGTCGGTCACCGAGTCCGGGGTTCGGCCGGGATCTTCAGTGTTCGCCGACGTTCCGGGGTCGCCTGGCGTCCCGGAGTCGGAGACTGCCGCGGACTCGCGCCCCTCGCGGGCGGCGCGCTCGTGGTCGGTGTCCGCGCCGCCCACGGCCTCGGTGTCGGGCGTCTCGGGGGCGACCGCCGTCTCGTCGGGCGCCGACTGGCCCCGGGGCGCCGTCGACCGGATCAGGCCGTGGTCGAGCAGCGCCCCCTCGACGGCCGCCTCGACCGCTTCCCGGACCGCAGGCTCCTCGTCGAAGCGGACCTCCAGCTTGCGGGGGTGGACGTTCACGTCCACGTCGCCGGCCGGGACCTCGACGAAGAGGACCGCGAACGGGTAGCGGTCGGGGGCCAACTGACCGCCGTACGCCTCCAACGTCGCCTCGCGCAGCGTGCTCGCGGTGACGTACCGCCCGTTGACGTACGTCGAAAGGTAGTCGCGCGTCGAGCGCGTCGTCTCCGGGTGCGAGACGAGCCCCGTCACCCGCCGGACCGGTGCGTCGGCGGAGTCGTCGCCCGCGTCGGTTCCCTCCGGCGTCCATTCCACGTCGATCATCGACTCGGCGACCTCGCGGCCGTAGACGGCGAGGACGGCCGAGCGGAGGTCGCCGTTCCCCTCGGTCGCGAACGTCTCGCGGCCGTCGTGTTCGAGCGACACTGCCACGTCGGGGTTCGCCAGCGCGTACCCGGTCACCACGGTGTTGACGTGATCGAACTCGGTCGCGGTCCGCTTGAGGAACTTCTCGCGCGCGGGAGTGTTATAAAACAGGTCGTCGACCTCGACGGTTGTTCCCGCGGGACAGCCCGCCGGGCGGGCCTCGCCCACGTCGCCGCCCGCGACGGTGATCTCCGCGCCGGCCTCGGCCTCCGGGGGGCGCGAACGGACGGTGAGCCGCGAGACCGCGCCGACCGTGTACAGCGCCTCGCCGCGGAAGCCGAGCGTGGCGACGCCGCGGTCGAGGTCCTCGATGTCGCCGATCTTCGAGGTGGCGTGCTCCGCGACGGCCGCCTCCAGTTGGTCCTCGGGGATTCCGACGCCGTCGTCGCGGACGCGGATCCCCTCCGTCCCGCCCGCCTCGACCGAGACGGCGACGCGGCTCGCGCCCGCGTCGAGGCTGTTCTCGACCAGCTCCTTCACGACGCTCGCGGGCCGCTCGACGACCTCGCCCGCCGCGATCCGCTGGACGGTCCGCTCGTCCAATCGCTCGATGTCTGGCGGCTCCATTCGTACGCTCCGTCGGACGAGCGCGCACTTCAAGCCGTTGTCGGCGGTGACGGCGTGAGGGGAGGCGCTCGCGTGGTGCCGCTGTGCATACATGAACTGCGGCGGCGCGTGCCTGCGAGCGGCCGCCCTCGGCGGCCGCGAGACGGCACGCGCGAGGGAGTCGCCGGCTCCCGGAGCGAAGCGGAGGGTGCCAGCGACGAGGTTGGGGAGGGGTGAGGTGCGGTTGCGGTGCGGGGTGAGTCAAAGGGTCAGTCGCGAGGGCGAAGGCGCGCGACGCAAGCACCGCAAGGAGCGAGCAGCGCGACCGACTGAGAAGCGCAGCGAGCGTGCGCCCGCCTCGCGACTGGGGCTTTACCGGTGTCTGTCGAGGTTCCACTGGCCTCAAATCACAGCGCGCAGGGAAAGTACGAACGAACGGTTCACAGGTCCGGACTGTCTCCGAAAATCGACCTTATTCAAGCGACCGCGGCCGCGATCTCCTCGTCGGTGAGGAACACATCCTCGCCGGTCTCGGGGTCGAACAGGTGGATGTGTTCCTCCGCGAAGGAGACACCGACCTCGTCGCCGGCCTCCGGCTTCACGTCGGCGGGCGAGCGGGCGAGGAAGTCCTCGGTCACGGTGAGGTGGACGTAGTTGTCGGAGCCGATCGGCTCGACGACCTCGACGGTCGAGCGCAGGTTCTCGTCGCCGCTCGGTGACTCGTCCAAAACGATGTTCTCCGGGCGGATGCCCAGCGTGTACCGGCCGTTCCGAAGGTCGTGGCCCCGGACGTACTCCGCGGAAAGATCGAGGTCCAGCCCCGCCTCCTCGTTCCGGATCGTCGCGCCGGCGCCGTCCGTCTCCACGTCGACGTCGACGAAGTTCATCGACGGCGAGCCGATGAAGCCGGCGACGAACTCGTTGACCGGGTTCTGGTACACCTCGGTGGGCTCGCCGACCTGCTGGAGTTCGCCGTCGTTCAGGATGGCGAGCCGGTCGCCCATCGTCATCGCCTCCTCCTGATCATGAGTGACGTACATCGCGGTGACGCCGAACTCCTTCTGGAGCTTCTGGATCTCCGCGCGCATTTCCGTGCGGAGCTTCGCGTCGAGGTTCGAGAGCGGCTCGTCGAAAAGGAACACCTCGGGCTCGCGCGCGATGGCGCGGCCGAGCGCGACGCGCTGCTTCTGCCCGCCCGAGAGCTCGTCGGGCTTGTCGTCGAGGAGGTCCTCGATGCCCATCATCTCCGCCATCTCGCGGACGCGCTCGTGGCGCTCTTCCGTGGTCATCTCCGTGCTCATTTTGAGCCCGAACGCCATGTTCTCGCGGACCGTCTTGTGGGGGTACAGCGCGTAGTTCTGGAACACCATCGCGACCGGGCGCTCCTTCGCGTGGATGTCGGTCACGTCTTCGTCGTCGAAGTGGACGGTCCCGGACGTCGGCTCTTCGAGGCCCGCCACCATTCGCAGTGTGGTGGTCTTCCCACAGCCCGACGGTCCGACAACGGTCACGAACTCCCCGTCGTCGATCTCCAGATCGAGGTCGTCGACGGCGACGATGGTTCCCCGGTCGAACTCCTTTCGGAGCGTATCGAGCGTGACGCGTGCCATTTCCCTGATGGCGGGTCCGCTGGCATATGAGTTCTTTGCTGTTTTCTTGATATATGGTGAAGGATCTCTTCTCAAATATCGGCTTTTCGCGTCGGTCCAGTCGATCGTCGAGTCCTGAACTCGACGCGGATCGATCCGGATCGATCGGGATGTACCCCAAACACTAAATGTATGAAAATATAATTCATCATTTGTTCTAGTCACATGAACGAGAAACGTAGAACGCTGCTCAAGGCGGTGGGGGGATCGACTGCGCTCGCGGCGCTCGCGGGCTGTATCAGCACCGGCGGCGACGGCGGGGACGGCTCCGACGGCGGGGACGGATCAGACGGCAGCGACGGCTCCGACGGCGGCACCACCGGCTCCGCGCGGCTGTGGGCCGACCTGGCCGACGCGGAGGACGAGGCGCTGACCGACTACATCGACCAGTACGAGTCGGATACGGGCAACACCATCAACAAGGAGGCGCCCGGCGGCGAGCTCGACCAGCAGCTCGAAACCGCGATCCCGGCCGGCGACGGTCCCGACTCGTGGATCTGGGCTCACGACTGGGTCGGCCGGTTCGCGGTCCGCGAGGACCCCCCGTTCCTCTACGACGCGAGCGACGACGTCGACGTCTCGCTCGACAGCTACACGCAGGCGGCGCGGGAGGCGGCGCAGTTCAACGACGGCCTCTACGGGCTCCCGTTCGCCTCCGAGACCGTCGCGCTGTTCTACAACGAGGACATGGTCGACGAGCCGCCGGAGACCATGGAGGAGATGGTCTCGATCATGGAGGAGTACCACGACCCGGAGAACGGGGAGTACGGCCTCTCGTACCCCGTGACGAACCCCTACTTCGTCAGCGGGTTCATCCAGGCGTACGGCGGGAACATCTTCGACGAGGGGAACCTCGAAGTCGGCGTCGACAGCGACGCGTGTAAGCGGGGCATGGACGCCCTCGAAACGCTGTCCGACTACGTGCCGGCCGACCCCGGCTACGAGTCGCAGATCGTCGCGTTCGCCGACGGACTCGCGCCGTTCGCGATCAACGGGCCGTGGGAGCTCGGCAACCTCAGCGGCGAGGTCGAGAACCTCGGCGTTACGACGCTGCCGACCGTCGACGGGAACCACCCGCGCTCGTACTCGGGCATCCAGCTGTTCTACTTCAGCTCGATGCTTGCCGACGCCGACCAGTCCACGGTCGACGCGGCGACCGGACTCGCCGAGTGGTACACCACGAACGAGGATATCATCCAGACCAACGCCGAAGAGCAGGGGTACATCCCCGTGCTGGCCGACGTCGTGGGCAACGACGACCTCTCCAGCGAGGTCCAGGCGTTCGCCCAGCAGGTCGACCACGGCGTCCCCATCCCGACGCACCCGGACATGGACAGCGTCTGGACGCCCGTGACGGAGGCGTTAGAGCGCGTCTTCAACGACGAGCAGGACAGCGACGCCGCGCTCGACCAGGCCGCCTCCGAGATCCGGGAGGCGCTGTAGGCACCCCTCGGAGCGATGGCCTCTTCGCAACCTGGAACCGGCGTGAGCGGGCTGGCGCGTCTCCGATCGGCGCTGCCGTTCTCCAGTCGCGACTGGGGGCTGCTCCTCGTCGCGCCCGGCGTGCTGCTCTTCTCGAGTTTCATGCTGTACCCGATCTTCTACCTCTTCTACATCTCGCTGACCGACGCGACGTTCGCGGGGTCCGTGATCGGCGGGGGCGCCGACCTGATCGGGCTGGCGAACTACGCCCAGCTGATCGGCGACTCGCAGTTCTGGACCTCGATGACGACGACGTGGCTGTTCGTCGCCGTCTCGCTCGTGATCAAGGTGTTCCTCGCCGTGGGGATCGCGCTGCTGCTCAACCACGTGCGCGTCGCCGGGAAGCGCTACATGCGCGCGGCGGTGATCGTCCCGCTGGGGTTCCCCGGCATCTTCACGATCACCGTCTGGCGCGGAATGTTCAGCGACGCGCGATACGGCGTGTTCAACACGATACTGGGGCGATACAACGAGCTCATGTCGTCGCTGTCGGCGCCACAGGCCCTGCTGTTCGACGTGCCGATCGGCTTCCTGAGCGGCCGCTGGGAGGCGTTCTTCGCGTACGTCACCACGGAGGTGTGGCTGGCGTACCCGTTCATGGTGATCATCATCGTGAGCGCCTTACAGGACGTGCCCCGGTCGCTCCACGAGGCCGCGATGGTCGACGGCGCGGGGGCGCTCCAGCGGTTCCGCACCGTGACGCTGCCCGCGATCAAGGGACCGGTGCTGTTCGCGTCGATCCTCACGGCCGCGACCTCGTTCCAGCAGTTCCTGATCCCGTGGGTGTTCAATCAGGGCGGGCCGTCGAGACAGAACGAGCTGATCATCGTGTACGGCTACCGCGAGGCGATCACGTTCAACCAGTTCGGCCTGTCGGCGGCCATCCTGATCGTCGGGATCGCGTTCGTCGGCATGTTCATGTACGTGGCCGTGCGCTACGGCGGCCTCGCCGAGGGGGTGGGTGACGAATGAGCCCCCTCGAGTCCGCGGTCGCGCTTGTCGGTTCCGCGGTCGCGCTGGTCCGCTCGAAGCTGGTCGCGTTCGCGACCGCACCGAAGCGGTTCTCCGTGATGATCCGGCGCGCGATCTACGACGTCCGCACGGGGAAGCGCAGCTCGTGGGACGTGACGAAGAGCGTCCTGATGACGTTGTTCGGGCTCGCGATGGTGCTCGTGCTGCTGTTCCCGCTGTTCTGGATCACGACCGCGTCGCTCGCGGAGGGCTCGCGGCTGTTCAACACGAGCGGCATCTTCCCGGACCCGTCGACGTACAACCTCGGCGCGTACCGGTGGGTGATCTTCGAGTCTGACTTCTTCTTCGTCGACGGCGACTGGGGGTACCCCCAGCTCGTCCTCGGCGGGAGCGGCGGGCTGGTCAGCTTCCGGTGGGCCGGGACCGACACCGGTCCGGGCGCGGTGTTCAACAGCCTCTACATCGTCAGCGTAACGCTCGCGGCCGGGTTCGGCATGATCGTCCCGGCGGCGTACGCGTTCTCGCGCCGACAGTTCGTGGGGCGCAAGCGCATCCTCTACGGCTACGTGCTGTTCACGCAGATCGGCGCCGGGCTGTCGATCGCGACGCTCGTGGCGCTGTACTCGCTGTTCAGCTCCTACGGGCTCACGAACAACCTGTTCATCCTCGGGTTGTTCTACGCGGCGTCCGCGATCCCGTTCAACACGTGGCTGCTGAAGACGTATATGGACAACATCCCCGTCTCCTACGAGGAGGCGGCGATGGTCGACGGCGCGAGCTTCTTGGAGACGATCCGGGAGGTGATCCTCCCGCTGACGAAGCCGGGACTCGCGGTCGTGCTCATCTTCGTCTGGCTCGCCGGGTGGAACGAGTTCATCATCGCGCAGACCCTGCTGCGCCCGGAGAACTACCCGCTCTCGGTCGAACTGTACAACATCGCGACCGAGGGCCGGTTCTCGACGCCGTGGACTCGGTTCGCGGCGTTCGCGAACCTGTTCGCGCTGCCGGTCGCGATCGTCTACTTCGCGGCGCAGCGCTCCGTCGAAGACGGCCTGTCGTTCGGCGGCATGGAAGGGTAGCCCGGCCTCCACGCGGACCGTTCTCGGTTCTCCCTTCGTTCTCGTCGTCTCCTCATTCTCGGCCGCCCCGTTGACCGACGGCGTCGCTCCGGGGCGAGTCGTCTGGTAACGGGGCCGGATTCACCCGGTCAAAGAACCAGATGTATCCGGTAACAGGCGGAGCCGCCCGGAACCGCTCTCGCTCAGTCGTCCGCCGTCGGCGCCGGCGGCGCGCCCGTGAGCCGGTCGCGGTCGTGGTCGGCCTCGAAGTCGAGGTCAGGGCCGCGCGCGATGATGCGCGTCGGGGTCACGTCGGGGTGGGTGGTGTAGTAGTGCTCCTTGATGTGGTCCATGTTCACCGTTTCGGCGACGCCCGGCGTCTGGTAGAGGTCGCGCAGGTACGGCCAGAGGTTGTCGTACTGGTGGATGAACTGCTGGTTACACATGAAGTGGGTGTGGTACACCTGATCGAAGCGGACCAACGTGGTGAACATACAGATGTCCGCCTCGGTGAGCGAATCGCCGACGAGGTAGCGCCGGTCCACGAGCCGGTCGTCGTAGCGGTCGAGCGCGCCGAACAGGTCGTCGATCGCGTCGTCGTAGGCCGCCTGCGAGGTGGCGAAGCCCGCGCGGTAGACGCCGTTGTTGATCGGCTCGTAGATGTCCGTGATCACCTCGTCGACCTCGGCGACGGTCGCGTCGTCGTCTTCGTCGGGGAGCAGCGAAACGTCGTTTCCGAGGTCCGCGAACGCGGTCGAGAGCATCCGGAGGATCTCCCGCGACTCGTTGTTGACGACGGTCTCCTCTTTGGTGTCCCACAGCACGGGCACGGTCACCCGACACGTGGCGTCCGGGTCGGCCGCGACGTACAGCTCGCGCAGGTAGTCGCTGTCGTGGAGACGGTCGGGCGTACAGCCGTCCTTCTCGGGGGTGAACTGCCAGCCGTCCTCGTCGCGGTACGGGTCGACGACCGAGACGCCGATCGCGTCTTCGAGCTCCAACAGCGACCGCGCGAGTAGCGTGCGGTGCGCCCACGGGCACGCGTACGACACGTACAGGTGATAGCGACCGGCCTCCGGCTGGAAGCGCTCGTCCGGCTCCGCGTCGACGTGGTCCGGCACGTCGCTGCCCGCGATCCAGTTCCGGAACGTCGTCTCGCCGCGCTGGAACGCGCCCTCCTCGTCGGTCGTCTCGTAGGTGTCTGTGCGCCACTCGCCGTTCACGAGCTGGTTCATACCACACGTGTGGGCTTCGACGCCTATAACGTGGCCGGGGACACGCGTGTCACCCGCTGTATGTGGTGTGTAGATTCATATCACGATCTTCCCATTCACGACCGAGAGGCGGTGGATCGACGGCGAACTCCTCCGAAGCCCCAGCCGCGAGGCGAACGCACGCCCGCTGCGCTCCTCGCTCGGTCGCTCACTTCGTTCGCTCTCTCGTTGCGGTGCTTACGTCGCCCGCGTTCGCCTCGCGACTGCCACTTCAAGTCCCACCTACCGCAACCGCACCGCAACCGCATCGCAGCCTCACCCCTCCCCAGCCTCGCGGTTCGCGCTCTCCGAGCCCTCACCGCTCCCTCGCGCGTGCCCCTCGCGGCCGCCGCTTCGCTCCGGCCGCTCGCAGGCACGCGCCGCCGCAGTCGATCTGTCCTCTCGCCGTCCCGGTGGCTTTTCCTCGTCGCTCGCGTGTCCTGACGCATGACCGACCCAGACGAGGCAGCGCCGACGGTCGCCGTCGTCGGCGGCGGCGCGGTCGGTGTCACGACCGCGCACGACCTCGCGGCGCGCGGCGCCGACGTGACCCTCTACGAGCGCGGGGAGCTCGCGGCCGAGAGCTCCGGGCGCGCGGCTGGCCTCCTCTACAACGCCTACGCCGAGGACGTCGACGCCGCGGTCGGCGCCCGGTCGATCGAGCGCTTCCGAGTACTCGACCGGTCGCTGCCCGGCTTCTCGTTTTCGCCCTGCCCGTACGTGATCGCGGTGCGCGAGGGCGACCCCGACGCCGACGCCGTTCCCGGGATGGTCGATCGCATGCGCGGCCACCGCCGCGACGTCTCGCTCGTCGACCCCGACGCGCTCGGCGAACGGTTCCCGCCGCTCCGCACCGACGACCTCGCCGTCGCGGCGGTCGCCGAGGGGGCCGGCTGGACCGACCCGTCGAGCTACGTCCGCGCGCTCGGCGACCGGGCCGGTCGCGAGGGGGTCGCGATCGAGACGAACACCGCCGTCGCGCTCGGGCCGCGGCCCGGCGCGAAACGACACATCCGAGTCGGTGACGACGGAGCCGACGGCGATTCGGCGGCCGAGACGCGCGCCTTCGATGCCGTCGTCGTCGCCGCCGGGGCACACGCTCGGTCGCTCCTCGCGGACGCGGGCGTCTCCGTCCCGGTCGTCCCCTACCGGGTCCAGGCGCTCGTGACCCAAACTGACTACGACGGGCCGATGGTCTACGACGCCACCGCGGACGCGTACCTCCGCCCGCACCCCGACGGCCTGCTCGCGGGCGACGGGACTGAGCCGGTCCCGGCCGACCCCGACGACTACCGCCGCGAGGCCGACGACTGGTTCCGCGAGGACCTCGCCGGCGCCCTCGACGAGCGCCTCGCCCGCGGGGACCGCCTCGACGGGGGCGAGGGACCCGACCGCGGCGAACGGGTCGACCGCGGGATCGACGACGCCCGGGCATGGGCCGGACTCTGTACCGCGACGCCGGACGGCGACCCGCTCGTCGGCCCGGTCGACTCGGAGGCGGGCGATCCGACGCTCTTCGTCGCCGCCGGCTGGCAGGGCCACGGGTTCATGCGCGCGCCGGCCGTCGGCGAAGTGGTGGCCGAGGGCGTGCTCGCGTCGCTCGCGGGCGCCGCCTTCGACGGGCCGGAATCGCCGTGGATCGGCGCGTTCGACCCGGCGCGGTTCGGTTCGGATCGGTTCGACGGCGACGAGGCGTTCGAGATCGTCGAGGGCATGTCGCTGTCGAACCGGACGGAGGAGGAATAGCAGCGGCCGCAGAGCCGAAGCCGGGGGTCAGTCGTCTTCTTCGACGACGTCGACGTCGCTCGATCCGCCGCGTTTGGGGATCTCGACGTGGAGCGTCCCGTTGCGCGTGAGCGTCGCGTTCGCGCCCTCGGGCGTCACGTTGGCGTCGCGGGGGAGGTCGACGCTGCCGGACAGCGAGACGCCGCGGCCCGGAAACACGAGGTCGTAGCCGTCGTAGAAGTCGCGGAAGCGTTCGAGCGAGACCTCGACGGTGCGGTCGAGGAAGGTGACGTCGACGTCCTCGCCGCGCACGCCGGGGGCGTCGAAGACCACGAGGTACGCGTCGTCGCTCTCGAGGAGGTCGTGCGAGAGCGGGCGGCGCTCCTGGACGCGACCCCAGCCGCGGCCGACGCGTTCGAGGGCGTTACGGAGCGCGGAGCGACCGCTTTCGACGAGTCCGTCCACCGCTCACACCTCGATTTCGACGAGGTCGCTCCCGCCGCAGTACGGACACGAGAGGTCCTCGACCGCGTGGTCGTCGGGCACGTCGTACGTGTAGTGGTTCTCGAACATGTCGAGCTCGCAGTCGTCGCTGACGCACTTGACCTCCATCGTCGATGGCATACGCGGACGTAGTATCGGCGGCGGCTTAAACGGCGTGGCGGCGGCGAGCCGGGGGTGCGAACCGCGCGATGCGGCGCTCAGACCCCCGCACCGCGCATCCGGTCCGGCACGACGGTTCGCTCGGCGACAGCGACGACTGCGATACCCAACGCCGTGCCGGCGAGGAAGCCGGGACCGTACGGGCGAAACGGGATTTCGAACGCAAGCGCGACTCCCAGCCCGACGGAGATCGCGAGGATCGCGGCGCCGAAGGCGACGTAGGTCAGCGTCTCGTAGCGATCCGGCGAGAGGCGGCCGCGGGCGAGCCACGCGATCGGGCCGACGGCGACTGCGGTCGCCGCGGCCCAGCCGGCGGCGAGTCCCCACGGTCTGGGATTGGTGCCGAGAAACTGCATCGCGGCGAGTGCGCAGAGCGCGGCGAACGAGACGTAGTTTCCGACTCGCTGCCAGCGAGCGGACCCGTCGGCGCGCGCTGGCGCGCCGTCGCCGGAGGTCGTCTCACCGTTCGGGGGCGTTTCGGAGGGCATGGTCGGGGTTTCCGCGCGTTCCGGCATAAGTAATCCGGCGCGGCTCGGGCGTTCCGCACGCTTTTCCCGTCTCGGTCGAGTACGGACGGTAACATGACCGATTCGCCCGCGTCGGCCCGGGGGTCGCTCCCGGCCGACCCGAACGACCTTTCCGTCACCATCGTCGACGGGTACGTCGACGAGCCGGCCCACTTCGGCGTCCCGCCGTACCTCTCGACGTACCCCCGATACACCGCCGGGGCGCTCGTCGACGCCGGCGTCCCCGAGTCGGCGATCACCTATCACACGATCGACGAGCTCCGCGAGGACCGGAGCAAGCACGCCGACGTCGCCGACGCCGACCTCATGATCTACGTCGGCGGGATGACGGTGCCCGGGAAGTACGTCGGCGGCACCCCCGCGGAGCCGGACGAGGTGCGAGAGCTCGGCTGGACCGCCGACGGCGTGACGCTGCTCGGCGGCCCGGTGCGCTTCGGCGTCGGCGAGGAGAACGCCGGCGCGCAGGAGACCCGACGCGACGACCTCGACTACGACTTCGTCGCGATGGGCGACGTGGAGGCCGCGGCCCACGACCTCGTCCGCGAGGGGCTGGAAGGGTACGGCAACCGGATGCGCACGAACGAGGAGGTCGACCGCTGGGCCCGGCAGGGGGCGTTCGTCGTCGAGCAGCACCCGAACCACCCCGACTACCTCATCTGCGAGATGGAAACCTCCCGCGGGTGCGCCTACCGCTGCTCGTTCTGTACGGAGCCGCTGTACGGCGACCCGGCGTTCCGTGCGGCGCGGTCGGTCGTCGACGAGGTCGACGCGCTCTCGGACCGCGGCGTGCGACACTTCCGGCTCGGACGGCAGGCCGACATCCTCGCGTTCGGCGGCGACGGCGAGGCGCCGAACCCCGACGCGCTCCGGGAGCTGTACGGCGGGATCCGCGAGGTCGCTCCCGACCTCCGGACGCTCCACCTCGACAACATGAACCCCGTGACGATCACGGACTACCCGGAGGCGTCCCGCGAGGCGATCCGCGTCATCGCCGAGCACAACACGCCCGGCGACACGGCCGCGTTCGGGCTCGAATCGGCTGACCCGGTCGTTCAGGAGGAGAACAACCTCCTCGTCACCGCCGAGGAGTGCTTGGAGGCCGTCCGCGTCGTCAACGAGGAGGGCGGCTGGCGCCCGGGCGACGCCCCCGAGACGACGCCCGGCGACCCGGCCCGCGTCACCGGTCCCTCAACCGGACCGGACGCCTCGCCGCGGCTGCCGAAGCTCCTCCCCGGGATCAACCTCGTCCACGGGCTGACCGGCGAGCGCCCGGAGACGTACGAGCACAACAAGCGCTTCCTCCAGACGGTGTACGACGAGGGGCTGATGCTCCGCCGGATCAACATCCGGCAGGTGATGGCGTTCGCGGGCACAGAGATGGCCGAGACGGGGGCCGAGGTCGCACAGGAGCACAAAGACCAGTTCCAGGCGTACAAGCGCGAGGTGCGCGAGACCATCGACAACCCGATGCTCGACCGCGTTGTGCCGCCGGGAACCGTCCTCCCGGACGTGTACCTGGAGTACCACCAGGACGGCAAGACGTTCGGGCGCCAGCTCGGCACGTACGCGCTCCTCGTCGCGGTGCCGGGCGAGCGCGAGCTCGGAACGAGCATCGACGTGGCGATCACGGACCACGGCTACCGCTCCGTCACCGGCGTCCCGTACCCGCTCGATGTCAACGTGGCCTCGATGGACGAGCTCACCGCGATCCCCGGGATCAACCGGAGCACGGCTGGTGACATCGTCGTCGGCCGCCACTACGACTCGGTCGAAGCGGTCGACGCCGGGGTCGCCGACCTCGGGGCGTACGCGGTCGCCGGCGACACCGACGTGCCGATCCCCGGTCGCGAGCGTCCCGGCTCCGGCCCCGGTCCGGCCGCGCGGTCGTCGCTCGGTCGCGGGGACTGAGCGATGTCGGTCGACGATCGCGAAGACCCCGACCGCCTCGAAGGTCCCGCGGTTACCCGGGTCGAAGTCCCCGTCGACACGCGCGCGCCGGGCGGGACCACGAACGCGTACCTGTTGGACGGCCTCCTCGCCGACCCCGCCGCCCGGACCGACGCGCTCGACGCGGCGCTCGCGGAGCGCGGATCGGTAGACGCGGACGCCCCGTCCGTCGAAGCGATCGCCGTCACCCACGCCCACCCGGACCACGTCGGCGCGGTCGCTGACTACGCCGCCCTGACGGACGCGACGGTCGTCGCCCGCGATGACCACGCGGACCGGTTCGCCGCGGCCGCCGGGGTCGAGCCGGACGAGACGGTCGCGCCGGGCGAGACGGTCGCCGACACCGCGGTCCGCGCGGTCGACACGCCGGGACACGCGCCGGACCACCTCGCGTTCGCGGCCGGCGGTCCGGGGACCGAGTCGGGGCGGTCGGTGCTGTGTTGCGGCGACCTCGCCGTCGCCGAGGGGAGCGTCGCGGTCGCCGCGCCCGAGGGCGACCTCGCTGCCTACCTCGCGAGCCTCGAACGCGTGCGCGACGCCGGCTACGACCGACTCCTCCCCGGACACGGCCCGCCGATAGACGACCCGCCGGCGGCCTGCGAGCGGCTGATAGATCACAGGCTGGACCGCGAGCGAGACGTGATCGCCGCGCTCGACGGCGGCGCGTCGGACCTCGACGCGGTCGTCGACGGCGCCTACGAGAAGGACCTCTCCGGCGTGCGGGACCTCGCGCTGGCGACGGTCGCCGCGCACGTCGAGAAGCTGGTCGCCGAGGGACGGGCCGACGAGGCGTGGCGCGCGCGGCTCGCGGACCGCGGGTTCGACTGACTCCGCGGCTCCCGCCGTCCACCGAACGCCCCTACGGCTCCGCCTCTAACTCCGCGACGACCTCGGAGAGCGGCGTCTCGGTCACGTCGACGAAGCGGCCGCCGGCGGCGACGATCCCGCCGTCAGTCTCCGGGTCGTCGCCGACGTGGACGAGGCCGGTGGTGGCCGTTCCGAGCGCCTCCGCCGCGGCCTCGAACGCGGAGGGGTGCGGCTTCCGCCAGCCGCAGCCGACGCTCGTCGTGACCGCGTCGAACTCGCCCCGGAGCCCGGCCCGGATCAGCGTCCGCGGGACGAGCTCGGGGACGGCGCAGTTCGAGAGCAGCCCCACCGGGCCCCGGTCGGCCGCGCCCCGGACCGCGTCGAGCGCGCCGTCGCGCCGGGTCACGTCCGGGTCGAACGCCGCGAGCACGGCGTGCCTGGCGACGTTCTGCTCCGCGTCGACGCCGCGGGAGTCCAGCGCCCGAGCGACGTGTGCGGGGAGAGGGACCTCCGCGCCGGCCGGCGCCTCGACGTGCTGCTCGCCGTACGCGACGTGCCAGTCGTCGGGGACCGTTACGCCGCGGGACTCCAGTTCGCGCGCGACCGTTTCCGCCGGGTCGGACGGGTACTCGACGTCGACGAGGGTCCCGAAGAGATCGAAGGTGACTGCCACGATACCACCGTTAGGGACAAACCCGGATTGAAGCTGTCGGTCGGGGGAACGCCTCTCGACGCCGACCGTTCGCGCCGCCGCCGTCAGAACAGCGAGCCGAAGTGGAGCGTGACGAGCCGGTAGAGCCCGGTCACCCACGCGCACAACCACAGGAGCATGAAGCCGGCGACGCCGGCGCGGAGCCGCTTCCGCCAGTGGCTCATGTCCTCGTGGAGCTCGTCGATGTCCACGCTGGGGTCCTCGTAGGCGTCGGCGTTCCGCTTCGCCTGGAAGATCCGCACGATCCCGGTGAGCGCGAACGCCAACAGGGCGTACGCCTGAACGCCGAAGAACGCGTGGAGGATCGCCATGCCGCTCACTTGGTCGAGGACGCGCGGGACCATCCACCCGGCTATCGGGACCGTCGTGAGCACTAGTCCGACGACGATGTACCGCAGGTGGCGCATCAGCACGTTCCACGACACGGTCTCTGCGTCGATCATGATCCAGGCGCCGTACAGGAGGAACGGGAGACTCGTCGTCACGGACATCCCGGCGAGGGCCGCGATGACCGACTCGTCGACCATACCGTCGATACGTGCTCCGGCGCGTAAAGCCCCCCGATCCGCGTCGGGCGCCCGCGGTCCCGCCCTCTCGCCGTCGGGGCGCGGACGAAAACAGTTAGCGTCAGGAGCACGTACCCCGGGGCGATGGAGGACACCTCGACGCGGTCGGAGCCGGAGTCGCCGCCGGAGGAGTCGGCCGACCCGCCCGACGACCCGGAAGCCCCCGACACGGAGCCCGCGGAAGACGGATCTCGGGCGACCGACGGGACTCCGGAAGCGGAGCCCGCGTCGACCGACGCCGACGGCGCTCCCGGAGACGAGGACGACATCGAGGCCCTCCGCGAGCGCGTCGAGTCCGAGTACGACTTCGACGACTTCGGCCCGTCGGACATGGCCCAGATGAGCGCCGAGGAGTGGGACGCCGCCTTCGACCCCGACACGTGGATCACGGGCGACCGGCTCCTCGACCGGGTCGACGCCGAGCTGAAGTCCCGGATCGCGACCCGCGACGTGTTCGGCGTCTTGGAGCGCGTCCGCGAGGACGGCGAGGAGCGCATCCTCGTCTACTCCGACGAGGGATACGCGATCATCCGCCCCACGGGCGAGGTACGCGGCGAGGGAACCGTGCTTCGGGACATCGAACCGGTCGTCGCCTTGGCGGCGATGGACTCGTACGAGGTGCCCGAGCCGCCGGAGGACTGGTCGCTCCCGCACCCCGACAGCGTTCCGGAGGGTTCGGGCGAGTTCGGCAACCTCGTGATACAGGCGGTCGCCGGGATTCAGGTGCTCGCCGGCGTGGCGCTCCTCGTCGCGACCGCCGCAACGGACCTCGACACGATCGTCGCGCCGGCGATGGGCATCGTGTTCCTGCTCGTCGGGGTGTTCCTGTTCGCGATGGTGGCGAACGCGCGGCTCTCGGACCGGTTCCGATCGGAGGAGTACCGCGACCGTCTGCGAGCGCTCCGCGAGGCGAAGGAGCGGCCCGAGTTCGTCCCGGTTGAGGACGGCGTCGTGACCGGCGAGGACGGCGCTACGACCGACCCCGACCGAGACGAGTAATCCGCCGATTTCGACGGTCTCAGGCCCTACAGACACCTCCGCGTCGGCGGTATCAGTCGGTGGGTTTAAGCGCACCCCGTCCTGAGTGAAACTGTATGAAAAGGCGGGACTTCGTGCGGACGGCCGGCGGCGCGACCGCCGCCGTCGCGGCCTCCGCCGGGGCGACCGGAACGGCGGCTGCACAGGAGGTACAGCCCGATTGGCCGAGCGGGGCGGCCAGCGGAAACGTGGGCTCGTACACCGACGCCCGCGGCCAGGACTCGGTGACCATCTCGGTCGGGGCCGGCAGCAACGGCCTCGCGTTCGACCCGACCCTCGTGTGGGTCGACGAGGGAACGACGATCACCTGGGAGTGGACGGGCAACGGCGGCGACCACAACGTCCAGGCGGTCGATGGCGGCGGCCCGGCCAGCTTCGACAGCGGTGACCCCGTCGGCGAGGAGGGGTACACCTACGAGTACGAGACGTCGAGCGAGGACGCCGGGATCACCCACTACCACTGCGTGCCCCACACCGCGGTCGGCATGCACGGCGGCATCGCCGTCGGCGAGGACGTCGCGACCGTCGAGGTCGGCGGCGGCGCGAACACCGGGTGGCCCGAGGACATCGCCAAGGTCGGCGTTCCGCTCCACGCCCACTGGGTCGGCATCTCCGCGATCCTCGGCATCGGGCTGACGTTCGTGTTCACGTTCTACATGCTCAAGTACGGCGAGTCCGCCCACACGGGTCACGGGGGTGCGAGATGAGCTCCGGCAACTCCTCGTACGGCGACATTCACCGGTACGAACCGGCCCGTGAGAGCACCGCGGCCGCGATCGCGATCGTCCTCCTCACCGTCATCGAGGTCGTGTTCGTCGCGCTTTTCACCTACGGGCTGATGTCCGCGTGGGCGTCGACGGAGGCCGGCAACATGTTCGTCGGGGCGCTTCTCGCCCTCATCTTTATTGATCTCGCGTTCATCCTACTCCTGTACCGGAAAGAGTTCCTTCCGGACGTGATGATCGTGAAGAAACGCCGTCGCAAGTGGGAGGACCTGTACGTCCGCGAGGAGGACAAGGACGGCAAAAGCATCGACACCGGCGGGCTGGCGGACACGCTGAAACGGGCTGTGTACCCGTACTACAAGAAGTGATTCGACAATGAGTCTGAAAAAACAAGACGACATGGACCACAACGCGTGGCTCAAGAGTCAGGATCTCACAGCCATCGAGACGGCGTTCCTGACCACGCTCATCTGGCTGGACAAGCGGCTTCGCATCGTCGACTACCTCGAACTGCTGGAGACGATGTACTACCGCGCGAACCTCCAGATGCCGAAGAGCCACACCGAGCAGTACGACCTCGACAACAAGTTCTGGTACTGGTACCCGCTGTACTCGCTCGGGTCCCTCTCTATCATCGCATACCTGCTCGCGGCGGTCTCCGGCGCGCTGCTCGGGTTCTATTACGCACCGTCGACCGCCGGTGCGGCGGCGCAGGGCGACCCGACGGCGGCGTACGACTCGATGGTGATGATCATGACGGACGTCCAGTTCGGGTTCATGCTCCGGGCGATCCACCGCTGGGCGGCGCAGTTCATGGTGGCGGCGGTGTTCCTCCACATGCTGCGCGTCTACTTCACCGGCGCGTACAAGGAGCCGCGCGAGGTCAACTGGATCCTCGGCGTCGTGCTCATCGCCCTGACGCTGCTGTTCGGCTTCTCCGGGTACGTCCTCCCGTGGAAGCAGCTGTCCTTCTGGGCGGCGCAGATCGGCGTCGAACTGGCGCTCGCGACCCCGATCGTGGGCGAGTGGGCGGCCCAGTTGCTGTTCGGCGGCTTCACCCTCGGACAGGCGACGCTCGTGAGAATGTACATCCTGCACGTGTTCGTGCTGCCGTTCGTGGTCACCGCGCTCATCGCGGTCCACGTGGGCATCGTCTGGGTGCAGGGCATCGCGGAACCGCACTAATCCAATGACCGACGACACCACTCCCATGACGGACGGAGGCACCGACGACGAGGCGCGGACCGACGGCGGCCCCCCGGCGACCGTCCCGCCGGACGACGAGACGCCGACCTGGTCGGAGCGCAAGGAGCGCAGCCAGGGGCTCGCACAGCTCACCTACCAGTACTTCGAGCGGTCCCGCCGCGAGGACGAGGACCTCCGCGCGGAGTCCACGTACGTCGAGCGCGACGTGCTCGGCTTCCCGACGTGGCCCCACGAGACGATCCGGAACCTCGCTATCACGTCGTTCTTCCTCGGGATCATGCTGCTCGTGGCGTCGATCCTTCCGGGGCACTTCGGGGACCCGGCGAACCCCGGATCGACGCCGGCGATCATCCTGCCCGACTGGTACCTCTACTGGTCGTTCGGACTGCTGAAACTCAGCCCGATCAACCCCGAACTCGCGGTGTTGGGCGGCAACATCGTCATGTCCAACGAGCTGTACGGGCTCGTGGCCCACGGCGCCATCTTCGGCGTCATCACGCTCGTCCCCTTCCTCAACAAGGGGAACGCGCGGCGTCCCGTCGAGGAGCCGGGCTGGGCGGCGCTCGGGATGACCGGCGTCGTGCTGGCGATCACGCTGGCGGTGCTCGCCATCCAGAACTTCTTCCCCGTCCCGCTCGAGCTGCTGTTCTCGCTCGTGTTCATGCTCCCCGTCGTCGCCGGCATCATCACCTACGCGGTGTTGAAGACGATGCGCGAGGGGTACATGTACGACCTCAACCGCCGGTACTTCATGCTCCGCCCGCCGAAGTAACCGGTCGAGCCCCGCCCGCTTCGCCCCCGTGACCGACGCGCGGTCGCGGTCCGGTCCAGCCGTTCAGACGCTCCGTATCACCCATGTCATCCTCAACAGACGGCGACTCCTCGCAGGCGTTCGACGAGACCGGCGATCCGATCGCGGCCGACGACGACGCCGAGCCCCGCACCGAGCCGACGGGCCCGCGGGAGGGCCCGAGCGGCCGAGAGATCGTCGTCCCGTTCCGGCTGTACAAGGCCGTCACCGTCTTCTCGACGCTCGCCGCGGTCGTCACCTACTTCGTCGGGTTCACCCTCATCGACGCCGCGACGCTCCAGATCAGCTTCGTCCGGACGACCATCGTCTATCTGCTCGACAACGCCGGACTCCTGCCCCCGGAAGACGTGCTGGTGGCGATACTGGCGATCACGGGCGTGGGATTCATTATCCTCGGAACCGCCGTGTACGTGCTCGGGACCCGGTTCCGCGGACAGGGGATGGGAAAGTCTCAAGACGACCCCAGCGAAACATGAGATAATGGCAGACGAGTTCATGAAGGGCTTCGCCCTGTTCGCGATCGGCGGTCTCGGCTGGATCACCTTCGGCGGCTGGTACCGGACGCCGTCGTACTACCAGGTGTCGCAGCTCGTGAACCCGGCGGAGGGCGTGAACACGGCGTACGGCGAGATCGGCGTGTTCGCGGGCGACATGTTCTTCTGGCTGATGGTGCTCGGTGCGGCGACGTTCTGGGTGCTCATCCCGGCCAGCCGCCAGCTCCGCGACGCTCTCAACGGCGGCGACGAAGACGCCGCCGCGAACTGAACGCGAAACGCTCGTCTCGTTTCTCCGCTCTTCCTCGCGCCGTTCACCGGCGACGCGACGGCGACCGCCGGCGAACCGAGGGATTTTCACCGCCGCTCGTCCCACCCACGGCCATGAGTGAGCCGACGCGCCCCTTCGCGGTTCTCGGCGAGGGCGACCCGGCGGCGGCGATCCGATCGGCGGCGACCGACGCGGGCGCCCCGCTCGTCGACCGCGCCGAGGCAGACGTGGTCGTCGCCGTCGGCGAGGCCGCGCTCCGCGAAGCGATGCGCGCGGCCGCGAGTACGGACACGCGCGGCCACCCGGTCCTCCCGGTCGGAACGGGCCGTCACGCGGTCGACCCGAGTCTCGTGACCGACCTCGTCGTCGACGGGCCGGCTCCCGAGTTCGACGCGTTCTCCCGCGTCGCTCATCCGGTCGTCGCGGTCGAACGGCCGGATAGTCGCCGCCGGTTCGCGGCCGCCGACGTCGCGTTCGTGACGGCGGCGCCGGCCCGGATATCCGAGTACGAGATCGCGTTCTCCGACGGCGAGTCGGCGTCGGTGCGCGCGGACGGCGCCGTGGTCGCGACGCCGCTCGGGAGTGAGGGGTATGCGGCGGCGGCCGGCGGGCCGCTGGTATCGCCCGGGGCGGGCCTCGCGGTCGTCCCCGTCTCGCCGTTCACGACCGCTCCCGACACGTGGGTCGCGAGCGGCCGCCTCGGGGTCACCGTCGAGCGCGAGGAGGAGTCGGTCGCGCTGGTCGTCGACGGGGACCGCTGGGGGACTGTCGAGCCACATCGCGCGGTCAGGATCGAGGCCGCGACGACGGTCGATCTCCTCGCTCCGACGGCGGAGCGGGGGTGATCCCTCCCCCGGTGGCGGCGACGGCTCGTTCCGATCGCAACGACGGACGGCTCGTTCCGATCGCAGCGACGCCGCCCCTCCCCGCGGGCGCGCCGATCGGAAACACTCTAATACGTCGTGAACGGAAGTGGTGGGTATGGACCCACTGCAGTTCCTCGTTCCCCTCGGCTGGCTGTCGGCCGTCGGGCCGGCGCTGCCGTACGCGATCTTCGTGATGACAGTCGCGAACCTCGCCACGCGGCACCTCGCGCACAGGCGGCACGTCGAACAGGGACAGGAGGCGGACAGCGTGGAGGCGTACACGCCGCACGTGTTCACTAACGTCGGGCTCGTCCTCCTCTCGTTCGTCTACATCCTCGGTTCGCCGGTGAGAGGGACGATCCTCTCCGTGCTCGTCCTCGCGATGTTCGTCGCCGACTTCTTCGAGCTGGAGGCCCGCAACGTCGAGGCCCGGAACGACATGACGATCGAGGCGCCGAAGAGCTCGATCGCCGCCTCGCTCGTCGTGTTGGTGTGGTCGTCGTACTTCGCGCTGTTCTTCCTCGTCGAAGGGATCTGGAACCAGTTCGTCGTCGCCTGACGAACCGCGGACCGCCGCTTTCTCGCTCGCCTCGCGTCAGAACGGCCAGTCGCCGGTGAGCTTCATCCCCGTCGCCTTCCCCTCGGCTTCGAGCGCCGCCGCGATCTCGTCGGTGTCGCGGCGGGGAACCGACGCGTCCGCCTCGGCGAGCTCGACGACCAGCTCGGTCAGGAGGATCGCCTGCTCGCGGAGGTTTCGCGACTCCAGCTTATCCAGCGTGTCGGCGTGGGTGTGGCCCCAGCCGCGGCCGCGCCCCTCGGTCTCGCCCGAGACCATGTACCCGGGGATCCCCCGCTTCACGAACGGCCAGTGGTCGCTGTGGGGGACCAGCTCGCTCCCCGTCGCGATCGGGTGGTCGAAGCGGTCGCTCACACGGTCGGCGGCCGCCGCCAGCGCGTCGAAGTCGTGGTGGTCGAGCCGCAGCGTCCGACCGAACACGTTGCTGTCGACGTTGACGACCGCGCGGACCGCCTCCCTGTCGGCCGCCTCGGCGGCCACGGACGAGCCGACGAGCCCGACCTCCTCGGCGCCGAACGCGGCGAACCGGACCCGCACGTCGAGCTCGCCCTCGCGCGCAGCGAGCGCCCGCGCGACCTCGACGATCGTCGCCGTCCCCGCCCCGTTGTCCATCGCGCCCTCCGCGATGTCGTGGGCGTCGACGTGCGAGGAGACGAGCAGGTGTTCGTCGGTGTCGGGGCCGAGTTCGGCGACCGCGTTGCCGCTCGTCGCCGTCGGCGTCTCGCAGTCGACCGCGACGGTCAGGTCGTCGCCCTCGCGTCGCCGCGCCAGCCGGGCGCCGGCCTCTTTCGAGACGCCGACCGCCGGGATCGCCCCCACGGGCGCCTCCGCGGTCCCGACACTCCCGGTCGGCGGGAGGGTCCCCTCGACGTGGTTGGCGAAGACGAAGGCGGCGGCGCCGGCGTCGACCGCGCGGTAGTACTTCTCCCGGCGATGGATGAATCGGTCGACGGCGTCGGGGGTGTCCGACGACACCATCACGACCTTCCCCTCGAGGTCGGCCTCGAAGTCCGCTGGAACGCCGTGACCGAGGTCGACGAACTCCCCGGTCACCTCGGCGCTCGGGCTGCGCGGTAGCGCGATACAGGCGTTCGGGCCGACGGCGACCGGCTCGTCCGTCGCGGCCTCGCGGACCGCGCTGTCGCCGCGCTCCCAGCCCTGTATCTCGAACTCCTCGACCGCGGCGTTCCGCGCGCCGGCCGCGGCGAACGCGTCGCGGGTCAGCTCAAGCGCCTCGCGCTCGCCCGCCGAGCCGGCCATGCGGTCGCCAACGTCGACGAGGTCGAGGAGGTGGTTCCAGCCCGCGTCGCTCGTGAACGTCTCGCCGATCCAGTCGGTCATGGGTGTGGGTGTCGCGGCCGCCGGTCAAGCGTTTCGGTGGCGGCGGGGGCGGCCGGGATCCCCCGGCGAGACGCCGGGGCCGAGGGGGAGGAGTTAGACCGGGACGGCCGGCAGGAGGACCGTCGCGGCCTCGGCGGCCGCGAACGTCGAGTCGTACAGGTGGTTCAAGAGGAGGTAGGTGACGACCCCGAGCGCGAGCGAGAGGATCCACGCGCTCGCGGCGATCCGACCGACGCGCCGGTGTGGCGTCTCCGTCCGGAGCTCCTGTTCGGTGTGGGTGAGCCCGAGGACGATCGCGTAGAGGACGACGGGGACCGAGACCACGGAGAGAATGATGTGGATCGCGAGCATGATCAGGTACGCGGGGTACACCCAGTCCCACAGCGGGACCCACGCGTACGACGAGTCGAGGACGAACTCCTTGGTGCCGCCCCCGGCGACCTTCGGGAGGTACATCCCGAGGAACAGGAGGATGAGGACGAACGACGTCGTCATCGCCGCCGCGTGCTTTTTCACCTCGTCGTTCCGGATCCAGTACCAGCCGAGCGAGAGGGAGATCACGGTGACCGTGTTGACGGCCGCGATGGCGTGCGCGAGCAGATTGACCGTTTCCTGCGTGAGCGTCGGGAACAGCGCTTGGAACTCCGGAACGAGGAACACGCCCCCCACGGCGCCGTAGCCGACGACGGTGAGGAGGACGGTTATCGCGGTGGCCCGCTCTTTGGCCCGGTCGCGAACGCTGGCGGTGGACATATCAGGTGTACTCCCGGGAGCGTTATTGGCCTTTCGAGGTCGGAATCGAGAGCCGGAGATCGGGGACGACGCGGGGCTGTTCCGCGGGAGTGACGCGGGGCCGTTCTTCGGGGGCGACGCGGGGCCGTCCGGCGGCGTCGCTCGCCGCGCGCCGAACCGGGATCACTCCTCGATGACGCCGGTCGCGGTCGCGACCCCTATCGCCGCCTCCTCGTTGATCCCGCCTTGGAGGATGGTGTAGCGGTCGCGGATCTCGTGGGCGCTCGTGAGCGCGGCGATGAGCTCCGCGTCGTCGATCCCCAGCTCGCCCGCGGTCGTCGGGGCGTCGAGCTCGGCGAGCGCGTCGCGGATCGCCGCCCACCGCCCGTTCTCGCCGCTGTGGAGGAACTCCGTCATGATCGACGCCACGCCGACCTGGTGGCCGTGGAGCGCCTTCCCCGGCGCGATGCGGTCGAGCTGGTGGGAGATGAGGTGTTCCGCGCCCGAGGCGGGCCGCGAGGAGCCGGCGATCGACA
Organism: Halorubrum sp. C191; assembly: GCF_002727095.1. Taxonomy (NCBI): domain Archaea; kingdom Methanobacteriati; phylum Methanobacteriota; class Halobacteria; order Halobacteriales; family Haloferacaceae; genus Halorubrum; species Halorubrum sp. C191. The sequence goes on from NZ_NHNZ01000064.1 coordinate 33,301, forward strand.
TCGCGACCCCGGAGGAGACGAGCGCCTTCACCACGACCCACGCCGACTCCTCTAGGCCCGGCCGGATCATGTCGGCGTTCTCGACGAGCAGCTCCGCGGTCATCTCCGAGAGCGCGCCCGCGTACTCGCTGTACTCGACGTTCCGCAGGCGGCGGGCGAGCCGCCAGTCCTTCACCGCGGTGTAGTTGGAGATGATGTCCGCACAACCCGCGGTGGTGAGCCGCCACGGGGCGTCCGCGAGCAGCGTCGTGTCCGCCACGACGGCGAGCGGCGGGTCGGCGGCGACCGAGTGACGCGTGTCGCCCTCTGGGATCGACGAGCGCCCCGAGACGATACCGTCGTGGGAGGCGACCGTCGGGACGGAGACGAAGCCGACGTCGAGGTGGTCGGCTGCCATCTTCGCGATGTCGATCGGCTTGCCGCCGCCGAGCGCGATGAGGTAGCCCGGGTCGACCGCCTCCGCGGTCTCCTTCAGGTCCTCGACGGCCGCGAAGGAGGCGTTCTCCACGACCGCGGTCGCGGGGTCGTCGAACTGGGCTCTGACGCGGTCGCCGGCGATCTCGTTCGGCGTCGGGCTCGTCACGATCAGCGGCCGCCCGGTGAGATAGAGTTCGCCGACCGCCTCCCCGAGGTCGTCGAGGACGTCGTGTCCCACGAGGACGTTCCGCGGGAGCTTGATCCACGTCGTCTTCTCGAACATACGGGACGGTCGCGCCGACGGGTCAAAGCCGTTGTCCATGTACGGCGGGCGCGACCGCCGCGGAGCGGCCGACGGGCGACGGCCGCCCCGGTTACGCCCCAAGCGCGGCCAGCGTCGTCGCCGCGTCGTAGAGGAAGTAGACGCCGAAGCCGGCGAGCACGAACGCCGACGCGACGGCGACGATCGGGGCGAACGCCTCGATCCTGCGCTCCGCGGCGACGAGTCCCGTGGGGAAGCCGAGGACCCAGACCAGCACGCCGAGGAAGAACCCGCCGATGAGCGCGGGCGAGCCGGTGGCGACCACGAGCGTCCCGGCGAGGTCGGCTCCGACCACCGGGAGCCGGGACAACACGTCGAGTTCGCCCGGCTGAAGCAGGCCGACGCCGATCGTCAGCCAGAACAGCACCTGGTACGGGTTCGTCAGGGCGAGCACCAGCGCCTTGCGGAACCCCTTCCCCTCGGCCGCGATCGGCTCCTCGCCGGAGGTCGGACGGAACGACGCCCGCGCGCCTTGGGCCGCGCCGACGGCGAAGTACAGCATAAGGACGCCGCCGACCGCGACCATGACGCCCTGTAACAGCGGGAACGACTCCACGACCGCGACGACGCCGACGTACGCGAGGACGAAGAAGATCGCGTCGGCGGTCGCCGCGCCGAGGCCGGCCCGGAAGCCGGCGAAGCGACCGCGGAGGACGGCCTCCTCGGCGATCACCGCGTTCATCGGACCGGGCGGCGCCGCGAGCGCCAGCCCGAAGACGACGCCCGCGCCGAGCGTGACGAGGGTACTCACACCGCTCGCAACGACCGGTCTCGTGAAAAACCCCGCGACAGCGACGCGGTCGGTAGTGGCCGCTTCCGGGCGCTGCGACCGAGATACGGACATCGGACGCCAGATCCGCACACGGCGGGCGGGGCCGGAAGCTACACGTCTTGGAGCTCCGCGTCCCGGAGCGCCTCGTTGAGGTCCTCGCGGACGCGCTCGCCGGTCTCGCGGTCCATCGCCGTGGTGACGATCCGGTTCTCCTGGACGCTGGAGCCGTCCCGCAGGAGTAGCCGGACGTTGCCGTTGGTCCCCGCGCGCGTCGCCTTCGCGCGGAGGCCGGTCCGCGACCCCGTCCCGCCGGCGTCGATGGGACCGGGAACGATCTTCTTCACGTGCGGGTGTTCCGCGACGGTCTGGACGGCCTTCCGCCCCTTGCGGTCGCCGATGAGCGTCGAGTGCGACCCGCCGATCTTCTCGCGCGGCGGGGTCTCGACCACCGCCAGCGACCGGTCGCCGCGACGGTCGAGCACCCACTCTACGAGGGGGCTCACGTCCGGCTTCCCGCCGTCGTCTGCGGGGTCGCTCGACGTTGTCCCGTCTCGGTCGCTCCCGCCGGCGCCGCCGTCGGGCACCCGGTAGAACTCGTGGTGGAGCTGCGCGCGCGTCTCGCGGAGCGGCTCGCGCTCGCCGGCGGCGTAGACGGTCTCCGGTCGCTTGCGTCGGATCTCGTCGGCGACGCGCCCCGCGAAGTTCCGCAGTTGGACCTCCGTCAGGCGCTCGGTGTCCTCCGGGCGCGTGGTGATCGTCGTCTCGCCGACGACGGCGTCCTCGTCCAACATCGTCAGGTGCGCGCGGTCGGCGTCGAACTCGGCGACGACCGCGTCGGCGTTGGCGGTGTTACAGGTCAAACAGTAGTCCCCCGGCTTCTCTAACGGGGTCCCACACCGCCGACAGTTCATACCGACAACACGGCCGTGGAAGATAAAAGCGCGTCCGTTCGCCGCCGGTCTCGGGACCCGTTCGCCGCCGTACACCGTCGCGCCCACCGCTGATCCGGAGCGACAGCTTATACTGTCAGCTAAATATTC
>NZ_NHNZ01000096.1:0-36657 GCF_002727095.1 Halorubrum sp. C191
GTTCAGCCGCAGACGCTCCACTTTCCACTAGAGGTTCAAACGCCGTGAACGCTGCCTTCATTATCCTCTGTGAATCACTCTCCAGTTCGGCCGATACCGTAAACTCCTCGTAGAACGTCTTTTCCTCCGATTTCGGGTCCAATAGTGTCAACACGACAACGTTCAAAGCTGAGTCGCCTACAAGGCCGGCTCGTGGCTGCTCGGCGAGGGCGGCTCGCCGTCGCTCGACTCGATCGGCTCGGAGTCCGCCTCGTCGACCTCGGTCGACGCCGGGAGCAGCCGTCAGGACCGCCTCCGGAAGCAGTACGTCGAGGGACAGATCAGCGAGGCGGAGTTCGAGCGGCGCATCGGCGAGGAGTTGGAGACCGAGGAGGTCGACGAGATCGACCGCGAACTCGAACGGGAGCGGTAGGCGTCGACCACCGCGGGGACTCAGAACCGCTCGCGGAGCTCAGCGCGTAAGTCGTCGACGCCGAGGTCCTTCATCGCGAACAACACGAGCAGGTGGTAGACGAGGTCGGCGCTCTCCGCGGTGAGCTCCTCGCGGTCGTCGTCCTTCGCCGCGAGGATGGCCTCAGTCGTCTCCTCGCCGACCTTCTCTAAGACCGCGTTCTCTCCCTTCTCGTGGGTGAACAGGGACGCGGTGTACGACCCCTCCGGGAGCTCCTCCTTGCGCGACTCGATGGTGGCGAACAGCTCGTCGAGGACGGCCTCGGGCGGCTCGTCCGCGCTCGATTCGCCCTCGGCCGGATCGCTCACGCGACCACCTCCCGCTCGGGGAAGAAGGCGAGGTCGTGGATCCGCGGGTCGTCGGTGAGCTCCGGGTGGAACGCGGTGGCCACGACCGGCCCGTCGCGCACCGCGACCGGGCGCCCGTCGACGGTCGCGAGCGTCTCGACGCCGTCGCCCACGTCGTCGATGGCCGGCGCGCGGATGAACACGGCGTGGAAGGGGTCGTCGAGGCCGGTCACCGGGACCTTCGCCTCGAAGGAGTCCTTCTGCCGGCCGAACGCGTTGCGGTCGACCGAGATGTCGACCAGCCCCAGCGGCTCGACCCGGTCGTCCTTCGCGTCGGTCGAGCAGACGATCAGTCCGGCGCAGGTGGCGAGGATCGGCTTCCCGGCCGCGGCGTGGTCCCGTATCTCCGCGGCGATCCCCTCGCGGTGGATCAGCCGCGAGATGGTCGTCGACTCCCCGCCCGGCATCAGGAGGACGTCGCAGTCGGGCACGACCCCCGACTCTCGGATCTCGACGACCTCCGCGGACTCGTCGTGGGCGGCCGCGGCGTTGCGGACGGCGGCGGCGTGTTCGGCCACGTCGCCCTGGACGGCGATGACGCCTGCTTTCATACGTATCGGTGGGGCGGGCGCGTGGAAAAAGGGCGCGCTACGCGACCGGTCGACTCGGGATCGGTGCGTCGGCAGAACGGGAACGGCGGGGTCGTTACGCGACCGTCAGCGAGAGGATCTGGACGAACACGCCGAAGAGGACGCAGAACGCGAGGACCGTCTTGGGGTCGATCGCGATGGCGTTCCGGTCCTCGTTCTCGAAGTAGCGGACCAGTCCCGCACTGGACATCAGCCCGCCAGAGTTGGAACCACTCATGTCCGCTTCTGGACGGCGACGCGTCCTAAACGTTTCGTTCGTCGTTCGGACCGTGTTCGCGCCACCGTCGCGCCGTCGCCCGGTCGAGTCGCCGCCGAGCGCGCGCACGCACAAGTGGGAAACCCTTATGCGCGGCCCGGCGGTAGTTGACCGCGACTATGACCGTTCGACTGCTGGATTTCCACGCCGAGTGGTGCGGCCCGTGTAAGACCCAAGACCCCATCCTGGAGGAGATCCAGGAAGACCTCGGCGACGCGTTCGAGCTCCAGAAGGTCGACGTCGACGAGGAGCAGGACGTCGCGAACCAGTACCAGGTCCGCTCGCTCCCGACGCTCATCGTCGAGAACGACGACGGCGTCGTCGACCGCTTCGTCGGCGTCACGCAGCGCGAGGACATCGAGGCCGCCCTCTCGGAAGCGGGCGCCTGACTAGGACTTTCGCCGACTAGCCTCTCCTCCCGCGACCGTCGCGGCGTCTCGCAACCTTTTACAGCACCGCCCGCACAGTAGCCGTATGGCCAGTTTCGACGCCGCCGAACGTCGCATGCTCGACCGACAGATCTGTATGCGCTGTAACGCCCGCAACGCCTCCGAGGCCGAGCGCTGCCGCAAGTGCGGCTACACCAAGCTCCGCCCGAAGGCGACCGAGCGCCGCGCGGCGTAATCCGGCCGTTTCCGGGTCGTTCACGGCCCTTCTCGCGGACTCTCCTCCTGACCGCCAGCCGCGCGTGTGCCTCGCTCCGCCCCAGCCTCGCGGTTCGCTCGGGGCTCCCTTCGGTCACCCCTCTCTCACCGCGTCCCTCGCACGCGCTCCTCGCGGCCGCCGAAGGCGGCCGCTCGGAGGCGCGCGCCGAAGTCGGTGGTCGGTCTCGCAGTCACTCGGTTTTAAACCTGGCTCCCGCTCACCCGTCGGGGTATTTCGGCTCGCGGCGCTCGGCGCGCTCCGTCGCGCGCTCGATCACCTCGCGGAGGGTGTCCGGGCCGTCGACGGCGCGGTAGACGTCGCCGTGGCCGGGGAATATCGCCCCCGTGGAGTCGGGCAGCCGGTCGAGGATCTCGCGGAGACTCTCGATCAGGCGCTCGCGCGACTGGCCGGCCATGTCGGTCCGGCCGAACGAGCCGTCGTCGAAGGCGCCGTCGTTGTACACCACCACGTCGCCCGAGTAGAGCCGCTCTGCGCCGACGAGCGAGACGTGGTCGTCGGCGTGTCCGGGGGTGTAGACGACCTCGCAGGACTCGTCGCCGACCACCACCTCGTCGCCGTCCCCGAGCGCGGCGTCCCGGAGCGGGTGATCGGCGTACGCGAGCACTTCCGCGTCGAAGCGCTCGACCACCGCGCCGAGCTCGCCCACGTGGTCGCGGTGCTGGTGCGTGATCACGACGCGGTCGAGGCCGTCGACGCCGGCGTCGGCGAGGGCGTCGGCGACGGCGTCCTCGACGCCGGGCATCGTTCCCGCGTCGACGAGCGTCGTCTCGTCCCCGACGACGAGGTACGCGTTACAGGTGAACTCCTCCGCGTCCGCGGTGACGGTGATCGGCTCCATGCCTCCACTCGCTCGCGGAGCGACAAAAGCGTACAGTCGCACCCCAGCGAGCCCCTCGGGTCCGCTGACGGCCGTGGATTTATCACTCACCCCCTGTTAGTATCACACACAAATGGGCTTCGGCAGCTACGACGAGTCCGAACAGGAGAATCAGGACCTGGACGCGGACTTCGACGACGACGACGGCGTCCGGGCTGCCCAGGAGACCCACCAAGGGTCCGTGGACTACGAACCCGGCGCCTCGAACGACGAGCTTCTCGACCGGCTCCAGGAGATAAAGTCCGAGGACGCGTGAGTGACCACGCCGAGCCGCGCGCTCGGCGTCGCTTTCTCTGACGCCCGCGACGCGAGCCACGGGGCCGGCGTCGTCGTTCGCGCCGACGGGACCCCCGACGGCTTCGCGTTCGCGCGGTGTACCGTCGGCGGCACCGACGCGACCGACGCGGTGATCGACTGCTGGCGCACGCTCGCCCGCGAGGACGTCCGCCACGTGGTCTGTGCGGGGGTCGCGCCCGCGTGGTTCAACCTCCTCGACCTCGACGAACTCGCCGAGACGCTCGACCGCCCGGTCTACGCCGTGAGCTACGAGGCGAGCCCCGGGCTCGAACCGGCGCTCCGGGACGCGTTCGACGGCGAGGCCCTCGCCGACCGGCTCGCCGCGTACCGGTCGCTTCCGCCCCGCGTTCCGGTCGGCGACCCGGACTCGGATCGGCCCCGATTCGTCCGCGCGGTCGGTATCGAACCGGAGCGCGCCGCCGCGGCGATCCGGGGACTCACTCGCGACGGCTTCCGGCGCTGTGAGCCCCTCCGGATCGCGGCGCTCGCCGCGAGCGCGCACCGTGAGGCGGCGACGGCCGAGTAGGCGGGGCTCGGCGTGCGGCCCGTTCGACCGACGCTACTTAGACGACCGCGCCCGGAGCCGTGGGCATGAGCGAACACGGCGGCGACGGCTCCGCGCTCGACGAGGACCTCCGAGTGCCATCCTGCGAGCGGTGCCCGGCGCTGGTGGAGTCGCGGAGCCGGATCGTCGACGGCGTCGGCCCGACGAACGCGGACCTGCTGTTCGTCGGCGAGGGGCCGGGCGCGACCGAGGACGAGGAGGGCGAGCCGTTCGTGGGGCGGTCCGGCGACGTGCTCGACGAGGCGCTGCGCGACGCGGGGCTCGCCCGCGCCGACGTGCGGATCACGAACTGCGTGCGCTGCCGACCGCCGGACAACCGCGACCCGACGACCGAGGAGCTGGCGAACTGCCGCGGGTACCTCGAAAGCGAGATCGACCGACTCGACCCGGAGCTGATCGTGACGCTCGGGAAGGTGCCGAGCGAACACCTCCTCGACCGCTCGGTCGCGATCACCGGCGAGTCCGGCGACGTGGTCGACGCGCGGCTCGCCGGCGTGTCGCGGCGCGTACTGTTATCCGTCCACCCCGCAGCGACGCTGTACGACCGGAGTCAGCGCGACGGCTTCTTCGAGACGATCGCCCGGGCGGCCGAACTGAGCGGCGTCAGCGACCGGGGAGAAAACGGCGGCGACGGCCAGTCGCGGCTCGGCGAGTTCTGAGTCGGCTCAGTCGCGGCGGTCGCCGACGCCGAGCCACTTCTTCGGGTCGAACAGGCCGCGGATCGCTTCGATGAGCCCCTTCCCCTCGTGCTCGCCCGGCCGGAGCCGGGCGCGGATGCGCGAGGAGATGAGTTCGATGCCGAGGACGACGATGAACACCATCACCAGCCCCGCGGCGGTCTGCTGGAACTCGAAGAGGTCCTGACTGTTCCGGATCATCAGTCCGAGCCCGCCAGCGCCGACGACGCCGAGCGAGATCGCGATCCGGGTGTTGATCTCTAAGATGTACAGCGTCCACGCGATGAAGGAGCGGGAGACCTGACTCAACATCCCGAAGCTCACGGTCTGGGTGCCCGACGCACCGGTCGACCGGATCGCCTCGATCGGCCCCTCCTCGATCTCTTCGAGGTCGTCGGTGAACAGGCGGCCGAGGTTCCCGATGCTGTCGGTCGCGATCGCGAGCACCGCCGTCACCTGTCCCGGTGGGCCGATGGGGATGTACAGGAAAATCCAGACGATGGCGGGGATGGCGCGGATCCCGCTGAGGGTACCCCGGAAGATGAAGTTGAACGGGAACGGCGTGACGCGCTCGCTCCCGAGGACCCCGAGGACGAGCGCGAACGGGAAGGCGAACACGGTGCCCATGATGCCGAGCAGGAGCGTCACGAGGCTCGCCTTCACCAGCGACTGCCGCGACGACTGGAAGCTCTCGATGATGTGGGCGCCGCCGTCGCCGAAGCTCGCGGGGATCGCTTGTAGCCCGCTGATCCCCTGGTCTTTGGTGTAGATCGTGAAGTTCTGGAAGTCCGGCGGGAAGAAGCCGGTCGAGATGAACTCGTACATCCCCGGGAGCCGCCCGGCGACGACGTTGGGCTGGAACCCGATGAAGCCGAGACCCCAGTAGGTGACGCCGAGAACGGCCGCGAGCAGCCCGGCCCACAGGAGGTATTTGAGTCGGCGGAGCCGTTCGAGCGCGCGGAACTGGTCGTCGATCGCCGAGTCTGGCGAGCTCACGCCCGCTCACCCCCGTCGGCGGCGGCGTCGACGTCGGCGTCGCTCCCGCCGAGTTCGTCGCCGCTCGTTCCGGTCGGAACCGTCTTGCCGCCTTGGGCTTCGCCGTAGTAGATCCGGTCCATCTCGTCCATGGTGAGGTCGTCGGCGTCGCCGTCGAAGATCACCTCGCCGCCGCGGATCCCGAGGAACCGGTCCCCGAACTCTCGCGCGATGTTCACCTGGTGGAGGCTGGTGATCGTGGTGAGGTCCTGCTCGGTCGCCGCCTTCTTGAGGTAGCGCATCACGTCGCGGGCCGCCTTCGGGTCGAGGCTGGCGACCGGCTCGTCGGCGAGGACGATCTCGGGGTTCTGGACGAGCGCGCGGGCGATCCCGACGCGCTGTTTCTGTCCCCCGCTCATCGACTCGGCGCGCTGCCCGGCCTCGTCGAGGAGGCCGACGGTCTGGAGTGCCTCCAGGGCGGTCCGCTTGTCCGCGTCGTCGTGCATCCCGAGGGCGCTCCGGAGGAGCCCGTTCCGCGAGAGCGCCCCGGATAGCGCGTTGCCGAACGCGGTCTTGCTCTCGATGAGGTAGTGTTCCTGGAACACCATCCCGACCCCGCTGCGGTTCCCTTGAAGCTCTTCGCCGCCGATGCGAACGGACCCCTCGGTGGGTTCCGTGAGCCCGTTCAACACCCGCAACATCGTCGACTTGCCGGCACCGGAGGGACCGAGCAGAATGACGAACTCCCCCTCGTCGATGGTGAACGACACGTCGTCGAGGGCGACGGTGTCCTCGTCGTATATTTTACTGACGTTTTCGAATTCGATCGTTGGCATGAGGTGTGAGTTTGTCCAAAAACAGACCGATCGTGTGAAAAACGATCCGAAGTTGGGGGACCGTGAGGGATCTACTGGTTGAAGATGTCGGTTCCGACGCCGAGCTCGTCGGCGACGTCGATGACGGACTGGTAGTCGTCCTGGGTCGCCCCGCGGACGCGGCTGAACCAGAGGTCGTCTCCGGTGCCGTCCTCGCCGTCCGCGCCGTAGTAGATGCTGTCCGGGCCCTCCAGGAACGCCTCCTGGATGGCGCTTTTCACGTCGTCGTCGAGCTCGGGCGAGACCACGATCGGTGCGCGCGGGAGCCCCTCGTCCTCGTGGAGGGTAGTCGCGACCTCCTGCCACTCGTCCGGCGTGGGGCCGGTCTTCGTGTCGCGGACGAAGCCGCCCATCGCGGCCGCGTCGACCTGGCCCTGTTCGAGGAGGGTGTACGAGCCGACGTGGCCGCCGGCGAAGCGGGCGTCGAACTCGGCCTGCGAGCCGTTTCCCTCGGGGAGCTCGCCGACGTCGAGGTCCCCCTGGCTCGACATGCTGTACAGCGGGTACAGCGCGCCGCTGGTGGAGAGCCGGTCGGAGAACGCGACCGTCTTCCCGGAGAGGTCGGACAGCTCGGTGATGTCGCTGTCGTTCGGCGTCGCGATGATGCTCTTGTACGTCCAGCCGCCGTAGCCGTACCGCTGGAGGATGACCTCCGCGTTGCCGGTCTTCACGCCGAGGGCGGCCGCGAACGGCCCGGTCTCGGCGATGTCCAGCGTCCCCTGGCCGAGAGACTGGATGATGGCGCTGTAGTTGCTTCCGATGGTCCCCTCAACGCTGAGGTCGCTGGGGACATCGTAGTTCTCCCGGAGGTAGCTCCCGATGTGCTCTTCGAGCGGGGAGTACTGTACGTTGAGGTCCTCCTGCGGGACGGACGGCGAAATGCCGAAGTCGATCGTGCCGTCGCCGCCGAACGTCATCTCCGGTTCGCTGTCCGACCCGTCGGAGCCGTCCGACCCGTCAGAGCCGTTCATGCCGTCGGAGCCGTCCGACCCGTCGCCGCCGCCGCTACAGCCGGCCAGTCCAACGATGCTTGCCGCACCCGCGATCTTGAGGAATTGGCGTCGTCGCTCCATGAGGAGTACGTGTGTGGGTTTTACTGTTCTATCAAAAGTGTTGCTGTTCAAATATACGTACGGCTACGTACCGCTATGCAACGCCTCACGGATGGAAACTGACTTCCACCGCGGTCGCGAACCGGAACCATGGACGAATCTCCACCGGACCGCGACGTGTCCGTCGCGCTCGTGGACTACGGGCTCGGGAACCTCCGGTCGGCGACTCGGGGGTTGGAGCGCGCGGGCGCGACCGTCGAGATCACCGACGATCCCGAGGCGTTCGCCGCGGCCGACGGCGTCGTTCTCCCGGGCGTCGGCGCGTTCCGCGAGGGGATGGAGAACGCCGGCCCGCTGCGCGAGGCGTTGACCGACCACGCCGAGGCCGGTCGCCCCCTCTTCGGGATCTGTCTCGGGATGCAGATGCTCCTGACGACGAGCGAGGAGGCCGACCACGAGGGCGAGGGCGAGGTGACCGGACTCGACCTGATCTCCGGTACCAACGTGCGCTTCGAGGTGGACCGGAAGGTGCCGCACATGGGCTGGAACGAGCTGGAAGTCGAGCGGGAGCACCCGCTGGTCGAGGGAGTCGACGGCGAGTACGCCTACTTCGTCCACTCCTACTACGCCGAGCCGGACGACGCCGACGCGGTCGTCGCCACCGCCGACTACGGGGTCGACTTCCCGGCGGTCGTCGCCAACGAGGCCGGCAACGTGTTCGGCACGCAGTTCCACCCCGAGAAGAGCGGCGAGACGGGGCTGACGATCCTGCGGAACTTCGTCGACTACTGCGCGGAGCGGTAGCCCCCGTTCCCTTCTACAGCGCGTCGTACGGCCCCGGCTTGGCCGCGGTCAGCCGGTCGACCTGCTCGTCCGACAGGTCGATCGTCGCCGCCGCGAGGTTCTCGCGCAGCTGGTCGACCGTCCGGGCGCCGACGATGGGCGCGGTGACGCCGTCGCGGTGCGCGAGCCACGCGAGCGCGGTCTGCGCGGGCGACGCGCCGACCTCGTCGGCGACCGCGTCCAGCTCGTCGTGGACGTCGAAGTTCTCCTCGGTGAGGTACGCCTCCTGGAAGCGGCTCGACTCGGCGGCCTTCGAGTCGTCGGGGAGGTCCGCGTCGCGGTCGTACTTCCCCGTCAGGAAGCCCTGCCCGAGCGGGCTCCACGGGGAGACGGCGAGATTCTGCTGGCGCGCGAACTCGAGGTAGTCCCCCTCGATCTCGCGGTCGACGAGGTTGTACCGCGGCTGGAGCACCGTGAACGGCTCCCACCCCTCGCTGCGGGCGATCGCGTTGGCGCGGGCGACCTTCCAGGCGTTCGGGCGGAGCGTGGAGGCGCCGAGGTAGTGGACCTTGCCGGACTCGACGAGCCCGTTGAGCGTCTTCATCAGCTCGCGGGCCGGCGTCTCGTCGTCCCAGCGGTGGATGTAGAGGACATCGATGTAGTCGGTGTCGAGCCGGTCGAGGAGGGCGTCGACGCGGTGGCGGACGTTCTTGCGGTTCGTCCCGCGGCTGTTCGGGTCGCCGTCGCGGATCTGCCAGTACACCTTCGACGCGATCGTGTAGCGCTCCCGGTCCCGCTCGGCGAGCCAGTCGCCGATCCAGCGCTCGCAGTCGCCGCCGCCGTACACGTCGGCGGTGTCGATGTACCGCCCGCCGGCCGCCTCGTAGGCGTCGAGCAGCTCGTGGGCGCGCTCCTCGTCGATCTCCACGTTCCCCGCCTCGGTCACGCGGCCGAACCGCCACGTGCCGAACTGGAGCTCGCTCGTCCGCAGGCCGGTTCGGCCGAGCGGCACGGTTCCCAGGTCGATCTCGTCGAGTTCGGGCGTCATCGCCGAACGGTTGTCGCGGTCGACGCAAAAAGGCACAGCAAGCGGACGCGATGTGTCAACGAGTGTCGATCGCAGGGTCCCAGCGGCGGCTACTCACAGGTCACGGCGAAGTGCTCCTCGGCCGCGGCCGCGGTACACACCGGGCAGCCGGTGTCGAGGATCGTCTTTCGCATCGCGTCGTTGACCTCGATAGTCTGGTCGCAGTCCGGACAGGTGAAGTGAACGGTGGTCAACGGCCTTCCTCTCGGTTCACGGATGCGCGGGCTGTGACCATAAATGAACGGTTCCGAACCGCGGCGCCGACGCCGCCTCGGAGGCGAGCCCTCACTCGGTGCGCGGGACCGCGTACGCGCCGACCGCGAGGAAGACGGCCGCGAGCGCGGTCAACACCAGCAGGTCGCCGGTCCACGCGCCGCCCTCGAAGGTGATCGCCCGGGTCCCCCGCGCGAAGTACGTCAGCGGCGAGGCCGCGACCGCGGGCCGGAACCACGCCGGCAGCAGCGACGGGGTGACGAACGTCTCGGAGAGGAAGAGGAGCGGGAGCGCGACCGTGTTGCTCGCGGCGATCACGCCGTCCTGCGAGTCGGCGAGCGCGCCGAGGACGGCCCCGAGCCCGCAGAACAGCGCGACCGCGACCGCGACGAAGACCGGCAGGACGGCCAGCGCGGGCGAGAGGATGAGCGTCGCGTCGGTCACCGCCAGCACGAGCCCGAGGATGAGCAGGCTCGCGGCGCCGATGATCCCGACGTTGACGAGCGTGTGCGCGAGCAGCCACTCGGCGCGGGAGAGGGGCGTCGTCGCGAGCTTCTCGAACCGCCCGCCGTCGCGGTGGCGCGCGATCTCGGACCCGACGCGCGACAGCGGCGTGAACAGGACGACGACCGCGAGGTAGCCGGGGATGTAGTAGCCCGCGGGCTCGGCGAAGAGGCCGCCGCCGGTCGGCTGGGTCCGCACCAGCGCGCCGAAGATGACGACGAGGATGACCGGGAAGAAGAAGGTGAAGAACACCGCCGTCCGGCGGCGCGTGAACGAGCGCGCCGCCGCGACCGCCTCCGTCCGGACCCGCCCGAGGCGGCTCATCGCTCCCCTCCGTCGGTGACGGCCTCGGTCGCCTCCGCCGCGCCGCCCCGCCGCGCGTACTCCTCGCCGGTGAGCCGCAGGTACACGTCCTCCAGCGACGGCTCGGACCACGAGAGCGAGTCGAACGCGACGCCGGCCGCGTCGAGCGCGTCGACCGCGTCCCCGATCGCCTCCGGGCGGACGCCGCGCACCCGGAGCCCGCCGTCGGTCGCCTCGACGGTCGGGTCGTCCCCGAGGCGCTCGCGGACGCCGGCCGCGACGCGCTCGACGGTCTCCTCGCCCGTCGCCGTCGCGGTGTCGGCGTCGAGGCGGGGCGCGCCGCCGTGCTCGGCGACCAGTCGGTCGGGGGCTCCGCTCGCGACGACCCGCCCGTCGCGGAGCAGCGCGACCCGGTCGGCGAGCCGCTCGACCTCGTCCATCGCGTGGCTCGTGAGGAAGACGGTCGTCCCGCCGGCCGCGAGCCGCTCGATCAGGCGGTGGATCGCCCGGCGGCCGGCCGGGTCGATCCCCGTCGTCGGCTCGTCGAGGAAGAGGAGGTCGGGGTCGTTGACGACGGCGGTCGCGACGCAGGTGCGCCGCTGCTGGCCCCCGGAGAGCGTCTCGTACCAGGCGTCGGCGTCGTCCGCCATCCCCACGTCATCGAGGACGGACTCGGTGTCGCGGGCCGCGTCGTACAGCCCGCCGTAGTAGTCGACCAGCTCCCGAGCCGTGAGCCGCGCGGGCGGGTCGAACGACTGCGGCAGCAGCCCGATCCGGGCCGGGTCGACCGCCGCCGGCGCCTCGCCGAAGACGCGCAGGTCGCCCTCGGCCTCGGTGGTCCCCGTGAGCGCGCGCACCAGCGTCGTCTTCCCGGCGCCGTTCGGTCCGATGAGCCCGAACACCTCGCCGGCCGCGACGTCGAGGTCGACCCCGTCGAGCGCGACGACCTCGCCGTACTCCTTCCGGACCCCCCCGCCGGCGACGACGGGGTCGGCCGCGGCCCCGTCGGCGGCCGTTCCCGCGGCGGCGTCGGCGGTCGCTGTCTCATCCATGCGATCGACTGCGGCCGCCGCGCGCGTAAGGGTTACTTTTCGGTCGACGCAGGGGTGTCGGCCCCTCCGGCGCGGTCGTGGTCACCGCGCCCGCCCTCCCGGTCAGGTCCGTTACGTCTAAGCGACGCGCCGCCGACTCACGGGACATGCACTACCACGAGGCGGCGGCGTTCCTCTTCGACCTCCGCCGCTTCTCGGTCAAGCCCGGCACGGATCGGGTGGAGGCGCTGCTCGCGCACCTCGGGGACCCGCAGGCGGACGTTCCGTTCGTCCAGATCGCCGGCTCGAACGGGAAGGGCAGCGCGGCGCGGCTGACCGAGTCGGTCCTCCGGGAGGCGGGGCTGTCGGTGGGGCTGTACACCTCGCCGCACCTCTCCGCGCTCGCCGAGCGGGTCCGCGTCGACGGCCGGCAGATGACCGAGTCGGCGATCGCCGACTTCGTCGAGGCGGTGCGCCCGTGGCTGATCGACCGGGCGGCCGCCGGCGAGCCGCTCACCTTCTTCGAGGTCGTCACGGCGATGGCCGTCCGCGAGTTCGCGCGGCGCGACGTGGACGTGGCCGTCCTGGAGGTCGGCCTCGGCGGCGAGTACGACGCGACCAGCGCGGTCGACCCCGTCGCGACCGCCGTGACGAACGTCTCGCTCGAACACACCGACGTGCTGGGCGACACGATCGCCGAGATCGCCCGGACGAAGGCCCGGATCGCCCGCCCCGACACGCCGCTCGTCACCGCCTGTGAGGGCGAGGCGCTCGACGTGGTCCGCGAGGTCGCCGGCGAGGCGGGCGCGCCGGTGACGCGAGTGGTCGGAGACGGCGCGTCGGAGGCGGCCGATCCCGATGATAGCGACGAGGACACCGAAGCCGACGATAGCGACGAGGACGCTGAACCCGACGAGCGCGACGAGGGCGCCGACCCCACCGATAGCGACCCCGAACCCGACGACCCGCCGGCGTTCGCGGCGAGCTACGAGGGTCGCGTCAGCGCCACCGACGCCGAGGTCGCGCTCGCCGGCGAGCGCGAGGGCACCTACCGAATCCCGCTCGTCGGGCGCCATCAGGCGACGAACGCGGCCGTCGCCGTCGCGCTCGCGGACCGGACCGCGGCAGCGTTGCGAACCGACCTCGACGACCGCGACGTGCGCGACGGCCTCGCGCGGGCGACGTGGCCCGGCCGGTTCGAGGTGGTCGACACCGCGCCGCTGACCGTCCTCGACGGCGCGCACAACCCCGCGGCCGCCCGCACGCTCGCCGCGACGCTCGCCGAGTACGACTACGACGACCTCCACCTCGTGTACGCGGCGATGCACGACAAGGACCACGCCGAGACGGCTGCGGCGCTCCCGGACGCGGCGACGGCGGTCACCTGCCGGCCCGCCATCGACCGCGCCGAGGACCCCGCGGTCCTCGCGGCGGCGCTGCGCTCCGCCGGCGTCGACCGCGTGACCGCCGGCGACGACGTGGCGGACGCGCTCGCGGCGGCG
The DNA here is from genome assembly GCF_002727095.1 of Halorubrum sp. C191. NCBI lineage: Archaea > Methanobacteriati > Methanobacteriota > Halobacteria > Halobacteriales > Haloferacaceae > Halorubrum > Halorubrum sp. C191. The sequence goes on from NZ_NHNZ01000096.1 coordinate 13,052, forward strand.
GTCGACCGCGCCGAGGCGGGCGACTGCGTGCTGCTCGTCGGCTCGCTGTTCGCCGTCGCCGAGGCCCGGGCGGCGCGGATGCGAACGGTCCGCGAGCGGACGGTCCGCGGCGTCGACGGCGCGGCCCACGCGCTCGACACGGCCGGCGTTCAACCAGACGGGATCGCGGCGCACCGGGACGGCGTCGACCACCGCACCCTCACGCTCCGGCTACGAGGCGATCGGGCCGAGCGCGTCGCGGCCGCGGCGCGGATCGTCGGCGGCGACGCGGCGCTCGGGGGGCTCGGCGCGAACGAGGACCGGGGGGCCGGCGGCGAGCACGTCCCCGTCACCGTCGCGGGAACGGTCGCCGAGCTCCGCGCGCTCGTCGACCGGCTCGCCGCGAGCGACGGCGGCGGGCTCGGCGGCGTGGCGACCGACATCGCCGCGTCGGTCGGGATCGACGCGCCGGACGGTAGGTCGGCGTCCGCGGACGACGAGTCCGCCCCGGAGTTCCCGTGGAGCGACCGGACCGCCGTGATGGGCGTGCTCAACGTTACGCCGGACTCCTTCCACGACGGGGGGCGCCACGCCGACCTCGACGACGCGGTCGCGGGCGTCGAGCGGATGGTCGACGCCGGGGTCGACATCGTCGACGTCGGCGGCGAGTCGACCCGTCCGGGCGCCGACCCGGTCCCGGCCGACGAGGAGATCGAGCGCGTCGTCCCGACGATCGAGGCGATCCAGTCGGTGCCTGCGGTCGGGTCCGGGGACGTGCTCGTCTCGGTCGACACGCGCAAGCCGGCGGTCGCCCGGGCGGCGCTGGACGCGGGCGCGGACATCATCAACGACGTGACGGGGCTGGAGGACCCGGCGATGCGGTCGGTCGTCGCCGACGCCGACTGCCCGGTGATCGTGATGCACAGCCTCGACGCGCCGGTCGACCCGGACGCCGACCCCGAGTACGACGACGTGGTCGGCGAGGTCGTCGACGCGCTGCGCGAGCGCCTCGCGCTGGCCGACACGGCGGGCATCGACCGCGATCGCGTCATCGTCGACCCCGGGATCGGCTTCGGGAAGTCGCCCGCGGAGGACTTCGAGCTGCTCGCGCGCTGCGGCGAGTTCGCGGCGCTCGGCTGCCCGGTCCTCGTCGGCCACTCCCACAAGTCGCTGTACGGCGCGGTCGGGCGCGACGCCGACGACCGCGAGCACGCGACGGTCGCCGGCACCGCGCTCGCGGCCGACCGCGGCGCCGACATCGTCCGGGTCCACGACGTGGCCGAGAACCGCGCGGCGGTCGACGTCGCCGCGGCGGCGAACGGCGCGCTCCGCGACGGGGAGGACCCGGAGTGACTCGGCATCGGCGCCCGCTCGGCCCGGGAGCGGCCCCGCGCCGCGCCGACGGCAGCGTTTTGCCTCGCGATCCCCTCGCGCCGGTATGACCCGGCGCCTGCTGCTCGGCTGTAGCGCGGTCGGGAACGCGCTCGTCGAGCGCGCCCGCGAGGAGCGCGGCGACCGCGACGACCTGGTGGCGATCACGGACGACACCGGCTGGGTGTCGACGCTGCGCGACCGCAACGTCGCCACCGTCGAGGCCGACCCCTCCGACCCCGCGACGTATCCGGACTCGGCGGCGGTCGTGCTGGTCGCGAGCGACGACCCCGAGCGCAACGTCGCCGCCGCGCGCGCCGCTCGGGACAGGTACCCGGACGCGATGATCGTCGCGCACCTCGGTACGGCGCCGACCGAGGAGCAGCGGGCGGCGGTCGAGGCGGTCGCCGACCGCGTGGTCGACCCCGTCGAGGCGGTCGTCGATCGGGTCTCCGAGGCGATCGGACTCGCCGACGGTCGCGGCGCCTCCCCCGGGGCGGCCCTCTCGCGCGCCAATGCCGACGACGGCGAGAAGCCGGCCCGGCTGCTCGCGACGCTCCGGGGGTTCTCGGGGCCCCTGTTGGTCGTCGCGCACGACAACCCCGACCCGGACGCCATCGCCAGCGCGCTCGGGCTGGCGCGGATCGCGGAGTCGATCGGCGTCGACGCCGACGCCTGCTACGGCGGCGACATCTCCCATCAGGAGAACCGCGCGCTGGTGAACCTCCTCGACATCGGGCTCCGGTCGTTCGACGGGGTGGACCTCGACGAGTACGGCGGCGTCGCCCTAGTCGACCACTCCCGCGCCGGGATCAACGACAGCCTCCCCGAGGGCCACCCGGTCGACGTGGTCGTCGACCACCACCCGCCGCGGGGGCCGGTCGCGGGATCGTTCGTCGACATCCGGCCCGACGTCGGTGCGACGAGCACGCTCATCGCCGAGTACCTCTCGCGGTACGGGATCGCGCCGGACCGGGAACTCGCCACGTCGCTGCTGTACGGCATCCGGATCGACACGAAGGACTTCACCCGCGCGACCGCGACCGACGACTTCGAGGCGGCCGCCGCGCTGCTCGCGCACGCCGACGAGTCGACGCTCGAACGCGTCGAGAGCCCGAGCGTGAGCCCGGAGACGCTCCGCGTCCTCGCGGCCGCCATCGAGAACCGCGACGTGCGCGGGTCGGTCGCGGCCTCCTGCGTCGGCGAGATAACCGACCGCGACGCGCTCGCGCAGGCGGCCGATCGGCTTCTCGACCTGGAGGACGTGACAGTGACGTTCGTCTACGGCTACACCGACGGCGTGATCTACGGCTCTGCCCGCGCCCGCGGCGCCGAGGTCGACGCCGGCGAGTTGCTGCGCGACGCGCTCGATCCCGCGGGGTCGGCCGGGGGCCACGCCTCGATGGCTGGCGCGCAGGTCCCGCTCGGCATCCTCTCCGCGGTCGACGAGTCGGAGTCGCTGCCCGAGGTCGTCGAGGAGTTCGTCGCCGGGCGCTTCTTCGAGGCCCTCGACGACGCGCCGGCGCAGCCGACCGGGCTTCCGCCGGAGTTCCCGACGGACTGAGGCGCCGTCGTGCGAACCGGTCCCGAGGCGGCGTAAGACACTCATCACCGGGCGCCGAGATAGCGCCTGTTCCCGCCATGTCCGACGGCCTCTACGACGAGCGCCCGCGGCTGTACGACGCGATCCAGTCGGAGTGGGACTACGACCGCGACGCCGGCTTCGTGTTCGACGCGCTCGCCGACCGCGGCGTCGACCCCGAGCGTCTGCTGGAGGTCGGCTGCGGAACCGGCGAGCACACGCGCCGGTTCGCGGCCCGCGGAGTCGACGTGACCGCGATCGACGTCCACGAGGGGATGCTCGCGGTCGCGCGGGAGAAGTGCCCCGCCGACGCCGTCTCGATCTACCGGACCGGGCTCCCGGAGCCGGACCTGCACGACACCGAACCGTTCGACGCCGCCGTCGCCATCCGCGGCGTCGTGAACCACCTCGGGCCCGGCGACCTCGACCCCGCGCTCGCCGCGCTCCGGGACCGACTCCGGCCCGGCGGCGTCCTCGTCTTCGATAATTCCCCGCTGCCGTCCGACGGGAACTCCCCGGGTCTCGACGTTGGCCACGACGCAAATGGGGAACTCCGGTACGTCCGCGTCGCGCACCACGTCGCGACCGACGACGGCCGGCTCGACTGGCGCGCGGTGACGTTCACCCCCGACGGCGACCCGTTCACCGACCGGCGCCGGATGACGCCGTTCGCCGACGAGCGGATCGGCGACGCGCTCGCAGATGCCGGGTTCGACGACGTTGACGTGTCCTCGGGGTACGGCCCCGGCGACGACCGGAGCGTGTTCGTCGCGGTGCGGTGAGCGGGTCCGCGGCAGTTCGTCGAGCGGGTCCGCGGCAGTTCGTCGAGCGGGTCCGCAGCAGTTCGCCGAGCGGGTCGGTGGTGGTCCGGCGGGCAAGTCCGCGGCAGCATCGGCGGGGCGGTCGTGCGGGAATCGCGCAACGGTCGCAACGTACATAGGACGCGGCGGCCAACTGTGGGTAATGACCGACGACATCGTCGAACACCGCCGACTCATCATCGCCGGCACCGGTATCTCGGGTCTCTCCGCGGCCATATACGCCGCGCGCTCGAACAACAACCCGCTGCTCGTCGAGGGCGACGAGCCGGGCGGCCAGCTCACGCTGACGACCGACGTGGAGAACTACCCCGGCTTCCCCGAGGGGATCTCCGGGCCGGGGCTGATCAACGACATGAAAGAGCAGGCGCAGAAGTTCGGCGCCGAGACCCGAAACGGCGTCATCGAGGACGTCTCGAAGGAGCCGGCGGGCCACTTCCACGTCGCGCTCACCGACGGCGACGTGTACACCGCCGACGCCGTCATTGCGGCGTCGGGCGCCAGCGCGCGGACGCTCGGCGTCCCCGGCGAGGAGGAGCTGATGGGTTACGGCCTCTCCACCTGCGCGACCTGCGACGGCGCGTTCTTCCGCGACGAGGACATGCTCGTCGTCGGCGGCGGCGACGCCGCGATGGAGGAGGCGAACTTCCTGACGAAGTTCGCGGACACGGTGTACATCGCGCACCGCCGCGAGGAGTTCCGCGCCGAGGACGTGTGGATCGAGCGCACGATGGACGCCGTCGAAGACGGCGAGATCGAGCTCCTCCTCAACACCGAGCTCACCGAGATCCACGGCACCCCCGAGGACGGCATCGACCGCGTGACCCTCGTCGAACACCCCGACGGCCACCCGAAGGAGAAGCTCGACGACCCCGCGACCGCCGACGCGGTCGACGAGTACGACTTCGACGTGGGGGCCGTCTTCTACGCCATCGGTCACACGCCGAACACCGACTTCCTCGAAGGCACCGGTATCGAGACCGACGACGACGGCTACCTGCTCACCGAGGGCGGCCGCGGCGGCGGCCAGACCCGGACCGGCGTCGAGGGGCTCTTCGGCGCGGGCGACGTGGTCGACTTCCACTACCAGCAGGCGGCCACCGCCGGCGGGATGGGCGTGAAGGCCGCGCTCGACGCCGACGAGTACCTCTCCGAGCGCGAGCGCGCCGGCGAGCTGTACGAAGGCGAGCTCGACGCCGCGGCCGCGGACGACTGAAGCGCGGTCCGTCGGTTCCGACGCGTTCGATTCGCCGTCTCGACGGCTCCATCCACACCCGTGACGCGATCGGTGACGCAAACCCCTCTTTGAGTTATACGCGGTACTATTTCCGCCTCTCCCGTCGTTGGACATGTGATGAACAGACGCGGTCTGGTCGTCGTCGCCGCTGCGCTCGCGTTGTTCGTGACCGGTAGCGCCGTCGCCCTCGCCGGCCCCGTGTCGGGAGGGCCCGGCGGCCTCCTCGGCGGGGCGAGCGATCCGCCGGCGCTGCTCCACTTCGATACCGACGAGGTCCGCTGTCCCGACGACTTCTCGGCGAACAGCTCGACGTCGGTGGTCGCCGGCGCCGAGAACACGGAGATCACGTACTCCAGAAACGTCTCGCTGCCGGGACCCTCGCACGCGATCGGCGGCCCGACGTTCGAGCGGGTGAACGAGTCCGCCTACGTGCTCGACGTTCCGACCGAGGAGACGGACGCGGCGCCGCGGTCGTGTTCCGGCGTCGTCCGCTACAACGGCACGGTGCGGATTCCCGCGGGCAACGACCCGTGGACCCTGATCGTGAAACAGGACGGCGAGACGGTCACGACGCTGCGCGGCGACTCGGATTCCTCGCTCCTCGGCGGGTCGACGAGCGTGAGCGGCAGCGTTTCGGCTCCCGGTTCTGGGAGCAACTCGACGGACTCGTCGGAGTGAATCGGGCGAACTATCGTAGCCGAACTCCCAGTTGCTCGCTTATGAACAACTGACAATCGACCGGCGGTGGCCGCATCCAAAGCCCCAGCCGAGAGGCGGGCGCACGCTCGCTGTGTCCCTCAGTCGCTCGCGCTGCTCGCTCCTTTCGGTGCTTGCGTGACCTGTGCCCGTCTCTCGGCTGCCCAGTTGAATCCCACCCCGCACAGCAACCGCACCTCACACCTCCCCAGCCTCGTCAGTCGCCCTCCGCGTTGCTCCGGGCGACTGACTCCCTCGCGCGCGCTCCTCGCGCCCTCCGGGCGCTCGGAGGCACGCGCCACCGTAGTTCTATTTGTAAATGGTCGCCATCGCCGACCGATTCAGGACAGAATCTCCACGTCGTACCCCTCCGCTTCGAGTGCGTCGACGATGTCGGCGGCGTGTTCGGCGTCGTCGGTCTCTAATTCGAGTTCGAGTTCGGCGGCGTTGACGGCCACGTCCCGCGAGGTTCGGTCGTGGTGGACCGCGTACACGTTCGCGCCGGTGCGCGCGACGATGCTGGAGACGCGCTCCAGTTCGCCGGGTCGGTCCTTCAGGTCGATCGTGATCTTGAGGTACCGGCCCATCTGGACGAGCCCGCGCCGGACCACGGTGCCGAGGCGGTTGAGGTCGATGTTACCGCCGCAGAGCGCGGCGACGACCGTCTCGCCGTCGTCGTACTCGAACGCCTCCGAGAGGACGGCGGCGAGCGCGACCGCGCCCGCGCCCTCCACGAGCGTCTTCGCGCGCTCCAAGAGCAGCGTGAGGGCCAAGGCGATCTCGCGGTCGTCGACGGTGACGACCTCGTCGACGTACTCCGCCATGACCTCGAGGGTCTCCTCGCCGACCGACCGCGTCGCGATCCCGTCGGCGATCGTGTCGACGCTGTCGATCTCCGTGACCTCGCCCGCCTCGAGCGACTTCGCGGCCGACGCCGCACCCTCCGCCTGGACCCCCACGACGCGCACGTCCGGCAGCTGCTCTTTGATCGCCACCGCGACGCCCGAGATCAGGCCGCCGCCGCCGATCGGGACGACGACCGTGTCGAGGTCGGGGCAGTCGTCGACGATCTCCAAGCCGAGGGTCCCCTGTCCGGCCATCACCACGGGGTCGTCGAACGCGTGGACGTAGGTCCGGTCCTCCTCGCGCTCCAGCCGGTGCGCGTACGCCTGCGCTTCGTCGTAGTCGACGCCCTCCAGGCGAACGCTCGCGCCGTACCCGCGGGTGGCCTTCACCTTCGAGACGGGCGCGAACTTCGGCATCACGACGGTGGCGTCGACGCCAGCGCGGCTCGCCGCCAGCGCGACGCCCTGCGCGTGGTTCCCGGCGCTCGCGGTGACGACGCCGGCCTCGCGCTCCGCCTCCGAGAGCGTCTGTATCCGGTTCATCGCGCCGCGAATCTTGAACGCGCCGGTCCGCTGGAAGTTCTCCAGTTTCAGGTGGAGGTCCGCGCCGCTCATCTCGGAGAACGAGCGCGACCGCTCAAGCGGCGTGTGGCGGGCGACGCCCGAGACCCGCTCGCGCGCCTCGCGGATGTCGGCAAGACTGAGCATGCCACCCCGTCGCCGCGCCGCCCGCTAATCGGTTCCGGTCGGGGGCGACCGTCCACGGGACGGTCGACGGCACCCGCCGCGGTCGCCGTGTGCCGACTGCCTGCCGCCGGGCGGCCCGACACACCGAGCCGACGGCTCGCGGTCGGTGAAAGGGGGAATGCACGCGTGTGACGTGCGAGTGAAACGATGCGACGGAAATACAAAAAGGTGGGGCTACCAGAGCGAAAGTGAAACCGCACGACAGCGGCGCCGTCATCCGCCCGTCAGACGGTATCTCGGGGGGTCAGTCGCACCCGCACGTCGCGGGCGTCGAGGACGGAGCGCACTCGGTTGGGGAACGGCCCGGATCCGGGCCACGTCGCGTCCGCGTCGAGGCGTTCGGGGTCGCCGACGTACACCGCGGCGGCGTCGGGGTAGTCGGCCCGCGCGTCGAGCGGGACGGTCTCGCGGACGTACAGTCCGCCCCCGACGTCCTCGTAGGCGTCGAGCGCGTCGACGGCCTCCGTCCGGAGGAGTCGGCCCCCCGTCTCGCCGCCCGGCGCGAGCGTCGGGTACCGCCCCTCCACGAGCCGGAGGCCGTCGAGCGTCGCGGAGCCGACGAAGACGAACGAGTCGACGACCTCGGCGACCCGCTCCGGTTCGGTCAGCGTCCCGTACACGAAGACGTCCATGGGTGCCGTGGGTCGCTCGCGGCTTTCAACGTTCGGACGGCTCCCCGCGGCGTCTCTCTCGCCGCGCTGCGGCCGGCCTCCCGACGAATCCACAACCGTTTTACTCGCTTCCGCGGTCGGATTCGTAATGTCTACGCTGCGCGGCCACCGCGCCGTCTCCCTGATCGGAGCCGGCCTCCTCGTCGCCGCCGCGGTCCACCACGGCGCCGAGATCGGCGCCATCGGGAGCTCCGCCGGGCCGCTGCTGGCGTTCGCGCTCGACGGCGGGATCGCGGTCGCGGTCCTCGTCGCCGGCCGCCGGATCGCTCGCCGGGACCTCTCGCCCGCCGAGGAGCAGCGCGTCGCGCGGTGGACCGCCACCGGAACCGTCCTCGCCGTCGCCGCCTTCGCCGCGACGCTCGCCGTGCGCGCCTTCGAGGGCCGTCCGCTCGTCGAGCCGGCCTTCCCGATGCTCGTCGCCGCCGGCGTCGGGAGCCTCGGCGGCGCGATCGCGGGGTACTACGCGGTCCGGCAGTCGGCGGAGGCGCGCCGGGCGCGGGACGCGGTCCGCGCCGTCTCCTTCGTCAACCACCTCCTGCGGCACGACCTCCGAAACGACCTCTCGACGATCCGCGGCTACGCCGACCTGCTCGACGACCTCGACGGCTCCGGTCACGCCGAGACCGTTGCGGCGAAGGCGAGCGAGGGGCTCGAACGCATCGAGGCGACGAGCGCGGTCGCGGACGCGATCCTCGGCGACGCGGACTCCAGCCGCGTCGATCTCGCGGACACGACCCGAGACGTGCTGGCGGGGGTCGCCGACGGGGAATCGGCGGCGATCGAGACCGACCTCCCGGACGCGGCCCCCGTCGCCGCCAACGACGGCGTGCGGTCGATCGTCCATAACCTCGTCGAGAACGCGGTCGAACACGGCGGTCCGGGCGTCACCGTCCGCGTCGCCGTCCGCGCCGACGGCGACGAGGCGGCGCGCCTCGGGGGCGACGACGGGGTCGCGCTGGTCGTCGAGGACGACGGTCCGGGGCTTCCCCCGGAGGTACGGGACGGGTCGTTCCTGACCGACGAGGCGGTCGGCGGGGCGAGCGACGGCGGCGTCAGCGGCCTGCGGCTGGTCGCGACGCTCGCGGAGGCGTACGACGGGTCCCTCGACACCGGCGAGTCGTCGCTCGGGGGAGCGCGGTTCACGGTGACGCTCCCGCACGCACCGGCCGACTCGGCCGGCTCCGATACGTAGAAACCGCGGGCGCTCGTCGGGACCGACGCATGGACCTCCCGCGGCTGCGGCGCGTCTGGAAGCGCGTGTTCTCGCTCGCGTGGCCCGTGATGGCCGAGCAGACGTTCCGCACCGCGATGCGGACGACCGACATCCTGGTCACCGCGCTGTTCTCCCCGGCCGCCGTCGTCGCGATCGGCCTCGCCGACCTGTACGCCCGGTTCCCGCTGCGGATCGGGCTCGGCCTCGGCGGCGGCGCCATCGCGCTCTCCTCGCAGGACACCGGCGCGGGCGCCGCTGAGAACCGCGACGAGGCGGTGACGCAGGCGATCGTACTCGGCGCGCTCGCCGGGATTCCGTTCGTCCTCTTCGGGGTCCTCTTCGGCGAGCTCGCGATCGACGTGTTCGGCCGTCTGGTCGGCGAGGGGACCTCGCCCGCGGTCGTCGACCTCGGGTCGACGTACCTCGCGATCGTGTTCGCGACCGCCCCCGCGCGCCACGTCGCCCTCGTCGGCGCCCGCGCGCTCCAAGGAACCGGCGACACCCGCACGCCGATGTACGTCAACATCGCCGCCAACTCCGTCAACATCGCCGGTTCCGTCGTCCTCGGTCTCGGCCTGTTCGGCTTCCCGCGGCTGGAGGTGTTCGGCGTCGGTCTCGCGACCGCGACCGCGAACGTACTCACTGCCGGGCTGCTCTGTTTCGCCATCTGGGGGTCGTGGACCGACGCCGACTTCGCGTGGCCGCGCGACCTCACCATCGCGAAGCAGCTCCTCGTGGTGAGCGCCCCGCGCGTGCTGGAGGGGTTCGGCTCGGAGATCGCCGAGTTCCCGTTCAACGCGCTCCTCCTCGGCTTCGGCGAGTCGGTCAACGCCGGCTTCCAGATCGGTCGCCGGGTCTACCAGCAGGTGACCGGCCCGCTCTCGCGCGGCTACAACGTCGCGGCGTCGGTCCTCGTCGGCCAGGCGCTCGGCGAGGGCGACCCGGCGGGCGCGCGGTTCGACGGCTGGGCCGTCGCCGGGCTCGGCGTGCTCACGGTCGGAACGATCGGGCTCGGGCTCGTGATCGGCGCGCCGCGGATCGTGCCGATCTTCACCGACGACGCGGCGACGGTCGCGTCCGCGGTCGACTTCGCGCGGGTGTACGGGCTCGCCGGCGCGGCCCTCGCCTGCTTCTCCGCGCTCTCCGGGTCGCTCCAGGGCGCGAGCGAGACCCGGATCCCGCTCGTCGCGCGCGTCTCGGCGATGTTCGGGCTCTTCCTCGGGCTCTCGTGGCTGCTCGGACGCACCGTCGGGCTCGGCCCCACGGGCGCGTACGTCGGCGTGTCCGCGGCCTACGCGTGGATGGCGCTCGTCGTCATCGCCGGCTTCCGCTACTCGGGTTGGGCGACCCGCGCCGCGGACATGATGGACGCGCGCGGGTCCGGCCCGGACGCCGACCCCGACCCGCAATCGGGCGCCGAATCGGACCCCACGCCGGGCGAAAAATCGTCGTAGCCGCCGCGGTCGCCTCCAAACCCGCTCTTACGGCTCGCCGCCGAGCGACTCCTGCTCCGACCCCGCGTCGCCCCTGAGCCGGCGGCGTCGCTTGTCGTAGGCGGCCTCCAGTTTCGCGTTCGTCGCCCGCGAGACGAGGTAACAGTCGGCGTCGCCGTCGTCGCGGGGGTGCGCGCTCGCGACCCAGACGTGGCCGTCGCCGGCCGACAGGTCGTCCGCCCAGCGCTCGGCGGCCGCGCGGCTCTCGAAGGTGTGGCTGGGACCGTCCTCGAAGACGAGCCGTCCCACCTTCGCGTTCCGCTTGCGGGCCGAGGGTTTGATCGCGACGACGACGCTCACACCCGACGATCGACCGCCCTCGAATAAAAACTTCGTCAGACGCCGGCGCGCTCAGTCGTCGGCGACGGCGCTCGGGTCGGCGCCCGCCGCGTCCGCCTCCGCCGCGAGCAGCCGGTCGAGCCCGTCGACCATCCCGACGACGCTCGCGCGGGTGATGTCCGCGTCCGACGCCGAGACGCTCACGGAGCGGTCGCCCCGCGAGAGGTCGACCTCGACTGTGACGACCGCGTCGGTGCCGCCCGTGATCGCGTCGACGTGGTAGGAGTCGAGCTCGAAGGCGACGTCCGCCTCGGCGCCCGCGTCCCCGCCGCGCCCGCCGTCGTCGCCCGCGAGCGCCGCGCGGACCGCTTCGAGGCCGGCGTCGACGGGACCCGCGCCGGTGCCGGAGGCGACGCGCTCGTCCTCGCCGACTCGGAGCCGCACCGAGGCGGTCGGGAGGTTCCCGCCGGAGGTCGCCGAGAGGTCGACGAGCTCCACGTGGCGCTCGCGTTCGCGCCCGCGCACGTCGTCGGCGATCGCGAGCAGGTCGGCGTCGGTGACCCGCTTGCCGCGCTCGCCGAGCTCCTTGACGCGGGCGACGACCTCACGCAGCTCGCCGTCGTCGACCGCCACGTCGTGCTCGGCGAGCGCCGCCTTCACCCCCGCGCGCCCGGCGTGCTTCCCGAGGACGAGCCGGCGCTCCCGGCCGACGGTCTCGGGCGGGTACGGCTCGTACATCGTCCCGTCTTTCAACGTGCCGTCCGTGTGGATTCCCGACTCGTGGGCGAAGGCGTTCGCGCCGCAGACGGCCTTGTTCGGGGGGAGCGCGACGCCGGTCGCCTCTGAAACGGCCCGGCAGAGCCGATAGAGCCGAGATAGCTCGACCGTGTCGACGTCGTACGACTCCCCGAGCGCGATGGCGACCTCCTCGAGCGCGACGTTGCCGGCGCGCTCGCCGACCCCGAGGACGGTGCCGTGGACGGTGTCGGCGCCGGCCTTCAGCCCCGCGTGGACGTTCGTCAGTCCGAACCCGAGGTCGTCGTGGGTGTGGAGGCTCGTCGGGCCGAGGTCGGCGAGCCGCGAGACGACGCGGGCGGTCCGTTCGGGGTCGGCCGCGCCGACCGTGTCGCAGTAGCAGATCCGGTCCGCGCCGGCGTCGAGCCCGGCGCCGAGCAGGCGTTCGAGGTAGTCGAGGTCGGCGCGCGAGCCGTCCTCGCCGAGGACCTCGACCCACAGACCGTGATCCGTCGCGTACTCGACGAGTTCGACGGTCGTCTCGACGACCTCGTCGCGGGTCGACCCCACCTTCGTCTCGACGTGCTTGTCGGAGGCGGGGACGACGAGGTTCACCCCGTCGACGCCGCAGTCGAGCGCGTGGTCCACGTCGGCCCGTACCCCGCGGGCAAAGCTCGTCACGGTCGCGTCGACTCCCTCGTCGGCGACGCGGCTGATCGCCTCGCGCTCGCCCGCCGAGGTACACGCCGAGCCGGCCTCGATCAGGTGGACGCCCGCGGCGTCGAGCTCGCGGGCCACGTCGACCTTCTCGCCGGGGGTCATCGAGACGCCCGGCATCTGTTCGCCGTCGCGCAGGGTGGTGTCGAGTAGCTGTACCTCGTCGAGGTCGGTGAGTGGTGTTCGGGTCAAAAGGGAGTCCGTCGGCTCTGCGGTGGTCTCGGGGTCGGTGCCGCCGCGGGGCGGTCGTGCCCCGGAGTCGTTATCGTCGGAGAATTTCGCGGCCAGCCGCCGCGAGGCGACTTCCTCTATCCTCCGAACGATCGCGAGTGTCTCGCGTCATTCGTACCCGTGCGAACAATGTACACACGTATAAACTGCTGGGTCGCGTCAGGTTTGGCCGAGCGATCCTCGCCGTGACCCGGGGTATCGCTGAGGGATCCTCGGCGCGGGTCGGCGAGAGCGTCACACGCCGGCGGTTTCACACGCGGCCGGCGACAGGATTACGACCCGCCCCCGAGAGCGACGCCCATGGAGCGAGCCGCGATCGACGACGTCGACGTCGTCACGAACCCGATGGGCGTTCACGACATCCGAAAGCCGGTCTCGCGCGCGCTCGGCGCCGACCACGTCGCGATGAACTACTTCGAGCTCGCGCCCGGCGACGCCTTTTCCGGCGGCCTCCACACTCACGGCGATCAGGAGGAGATATTCTACGTGCGCTCGGGCACCGCCACGTTCGAGGTCGGGCGCGAGCGCGAGCGCGTCGAGGTCGGCCCCGACGAGGCGATCCGCTTCGCGCCCGGCGAGTTCCAGTCGGGCTTCGTCCCCGAGGACGCCGACGAGGAGGTGATCGCGTGGGCGATCGGCGCGCCGGGCGCGCGCCACGACTGGGACCAGGTCGAGTCGATCGTCGAGTGTCGTGACTGCGGCGAAGAACGGGTCCACGACACCGAACTCACCGACGAGGGCCGGTTCCGGTTCACCTGTACCGAGTGCGGCACGTCGTTTTCGCCGTGAGGATCGTTTGCGGCGCTCGGTGACCGCCGCCCGCGCCGCCTCAGCCCAGCAGCGACCGGAGCGACCGCCGCCGCGTGCCGCACTCGGCGGCGTAGTCGCAGGTCGAACAGCGGCCGTCGTCGACGCGCGGCGGGGGCCCGTCGATCGACCGCGCCGCGCGGAGCGCCTCGCGATACGCCGCCTTCTTCCGGAGCGTGAGCCGGACCTCGCGGGCGACGCCGACGGCGGGGTACTCGACGAGCGCGCGGTCGACCTCCCGCTCGCGCTCCCACGCGAGCGCCTTCGCGAGCCCGACCGCGCGGACCGCCTGCGGCTCCCACACGCCGTTCTCCGGCGGCTCGCCCGAGGAGACGAGCGTCGGCACGGGCGGCGGCGACGGCTCGGAGCCGCCGGAATCGGTCGGCCCGCCGCCCGGTTCCAGCAGCTTGTGAACGGTGCCGTGGCAGTCCTTCCCCGAGAGGAACCCGCGCTCGCTCGCGGGGTCGACGAGGGCGTCGTAGTCGTCGCGCTCGCGCAGCCGGGACAGGTTCCGACGGTAGGCGGCTGGCGACCGGTGGAGCGGAAGCTGCCGCAACGCGCGGTCCGGGGCGTCGACCAGTTCGTCGTACCGGAAGGCGAGGTCGATGCGCTCGCGCGCCTTTGGCGGGACGGTCCGCTCGTCGTCGCGTCGGACGTAGTACAGCTGTCGGGGGCAGTACGCCGCGCGGGCCAGGTCGCTGAACGGGACGAGGGTCACGCGACGGGCTGGCCGCGGCTTCAGTTATAAATAGAACTGCGGTGGCGCGTGCCTGCGAGGCCGCCTCGCGGCCGAGTAGCACGCGCGAGGGAGTCGGCCGACCGCAGAGAGGCCAACGAGGCTGGGGAGGCGTGAGGCGCGGTTGCGGTTCGGGGCGGGACTCAAAGGGGCAGCCGGGAGCCGGGCGCAGGCGAAGTAAGGACCGCAAGGAGCGAGCGAAGCGAGCGACTGAGGACCGCAGCGAGCGTGCGCCCGGCTCCCGGCTGGGGCTTTGGCGGCGTTCACCGGCGATCCACAGCTGATTGCCTATAAAGAAACGTCCGTCTCGATATCCTCGGTCGCCTCGCGGAGGCCGTCCTCGCGGGCGTCGCTCGCGAGCGATCCCTCGATGTCGGCGTCGGTGAGCAGGTCGCGGAACGCGTCGCGGAAGCGGTCGTTCGCCCGGGTGGAGGCGATGTCCGTCCGCGCGACGGCGGCGTACCGGGCGATCACGTCCGGCGGGGCGTCCAACTCCTCGGCGCACTCGACGATGGAGTTCCCGGCCGCGGTGAGGCGCTTCAGGTCGGCGTACGCGAAGGGCGGGCCGGCGGCGCCCGTCTCCTCACTCGTATGCACTTCCCGGTCCGACTCGCGCACGAGGTGGAGGTCGAGGCGCGCTTTCCGGACGGTCGCGGCGTCGATGTCGTCGGGACCGAATTCGTCGCCTCCGCCCTCCAGTCCGTCGCGCAGGGCCGCGGCGATCGCTTCGTCGCTCTCCTCGAAGCGTCCGCGTGCGACCAGCGCGTAGGCGTCGTCGCCGAGCGGCGTCGAGAAGCCGTACCGCTCGCGCATCGCGGCGACGAGGTCGCGGACCTCCTCGTCGGCCGCCTCGTCGTCGCGGTCGACGAGGGTCCCGCGGTCCGCGTCCTGCCGCTCGGTGACCGTCTCCGAGCCGGTGGCGTCGACGAACAGGTCGCGGAGTTCGGCGGTCTTCTCGTCCATGGGGGCGGTGCTACGCGGGCACGGCTGAAAAGACTCGTGTTGGGTTCGGGCGGCAACGCGGAGCCGCACGGCGCCCGCCGACGCCGCGACGTTCTGAAGTGGCGATTCGAGAGCGTATTCCTTCAGAATGTTGAAAAATAAATGCCCGGGCGCAGTAAGTGGAATTTTCTCCCATAAGCGGGCTTTTTCTCTCAAACAATAAGATTTAATAGAGGTCTTGTTATGTATTACCACGACTGTGCCTAGCAACACAACTGGTAACACGAATCACTTTACTACAGGCACGGACGATCCGTCACCCGCCGAACGGTTCGCTCCCGGTACGTTCTCGATAGCCGGACGCGACCCCGACACCGGAGCGTTCGGCGTCGCGGTCAGCACGGCGCTCGTGGGCGTCGGCGCGCTGTGTCCGTTCGTGAGCGAAAACGCGGCGGTCGCGACCCAATCCTACGTGAAGGTATCGCACGGCCGAAACGCGGTCGAGCTCGCCGACAGGGGCGTCTCAGTGTCCACCGCCTGCGAGACGCTGCTCGAAGACGACCCCCACGACACGTACCGTCAGCTCCACGGGGTGACCGCGGACGACTCGTTCCGGTACACCGGTGCGGACTGCGTCGACTGGGCGGGTGACACCGCCGGGGATGACTACACGGTCGCCGGTAACATGCTCGACGGCGCCGACGTTGTCGAGGAGGTGCGCCGCGGCTACGCGGACGCGGACGGCGAGTTCGCCGACCGACTCATCGCCGCGCTCGAAGCCGGACAGGCGGCCGGCGGCGACAAGCGCGGCAAGATCAGCGCGGCGCTGCTCGTCGCGGCCCCGGAGCCGAAGCTGTACCACAACCTCCGGGTGGACAACAGCGACGCGCCGATCGACGAGCTCCGCGAGGCGTACGATCTCGCCGTCGAGACGGAGGCGGAACTCCCGGCGGTCGCCGAGGATCAGCTCGGGGAGTACCCCGACGCGATCGTCGACTTCGGACTGAAACGCTAGCAACTACCACTCACACACAACAATGCGCGATAACGCTGCGGATACGAACGATAGTATTGACAGGCGACGGTTCCTCGTCGCGACGGGACTGGCGGGCGTCGGAACGACGCTCGCGGGCTGTGCCTCCGGCGGCGACGGCTCCGACGGCTCGAGCGGAGACGGCGGCGACGGCTCCGACGACGCCCCGATCGGACCGACGGGCGAGCCGGAGGAGGGCGGCACGCTCGTCTGGGGCCACAGCGAGGTGACCCAGGAACTCGACATCCACCTCGCACAGACGGCCGCCTCGTCGCGGTTTCTAAACAATGTTCACGAGACGCTGGTCGGGCTGACGAACGAGCTGGAGATCTCCTCCGATCCCGACGTCACCCGCCCGGGCCTCGCGTCCGACTGGTCAATCAACGACGACCGGACGGAGTACACGTTCACGCTCCGCGACGGCGTGACGTTCCACGACGGGTCGGATCTGACCAGCAGCGACGTGCGGTACACGATCGAGCGGATCACGGACCCGGACGTGGGCGCGCGGTACAGCGGCGTGTTCACGTCGGTCGAGTCGGTCGAGACGCCCGACGACTCGACGGTCGTACTCCAGATGAGCGAGCGGTACAATCCGCTCCTCCGGCAGTTGGCGTTCTCCGGGACGGCGATCATCCCGGAGGGATCCGGTCCGGACCAGGCCTCGAACCCGGTCGGAACCGGCCCGTTCGTGTTCGAATCTCGTCAGCAGGGTAACCGGGCCGAGCTGTCGGCGTTCGACGACTACTGGGGAGAGGGCCCGTACGTCGACGCGCTCGAAGAGCGGACGATGACGGACCCCGACACCCGGCTCACCGGGCTGACGGACGGGGATCTCGACTACATCAACGACATCCCGCTCGACGACATGACCGACTACGTGGACGGCGCGAACGACAACGTCCAGACGTCCACGTGGCGACCGCTGGCGTTCAACCACATGTACCTTCACAACGACCGCCCGCCGTTCGACAGCGTCAACTGGCGCCGGGCGATCGACTTCGCGATCGACAAACAGGAGCTGGTGGAGGGGGCCCTCTTCGGACAGGGCACGACGCTCGCGACCCCGAGCTTCCCGAACAGCCCGTACCGGAACGGGGAACTCGAACCTCGACCGCAGGACATCGAGCAGGCGCGGTCGCTCATCGAGGAGTCGGAGTACGGGATGAACGAGTTCGCACCGATCGAGTTCAAGGTGACCACGAACTACCCGTGGCACATCACCGCCGCGACCATCATGGAACAGTCCTTCTCGGAACTCGGCTTGGAGGTCGAAATTCAGGAGCTCCAGTGGGGCGACTGGCTGACGCAGGTCACCGCGAACATGGACTACCGGATGGCGATGGTCAACTGGTTCAGCGGGTGGGAGCCCGCCCAGATGTACCGTGGCCTGTTCCACTCGGAGGGATCGTTCAATTCCTTCGCGTACGCCAGCGACGACTTCGACACCGCCATCGAGAACGCCGAGAGTGCCCCGACGGAGGAGGAGGAGATCGAGTACTACCGCGAGGCGCAGCGCGTCCTCCACGAGGAGGTCCCGTCTCCAATGCTGTGGTTCCGCGACGGCGCGATGGGTGCGAAACCCTCTGTCGGCGCCCTCGACACGGTGCTGGCACCGAACAACAGCGAGGTGAACTTCAGCGCGACGTGGCTTGACGAATGAGGGAGGCCATCGACGCCGACTTCGTTCGCTACGCGGTCCGCCGGATAGGGCTGCTGCTCGTCTCGCTGCTGGGCGTGTCGATCGTCACCTTCGGCATCGTCAACGTGCTCCCCGGTGACGTCGCGCTGTTGATCTTGGGGAACCGAGCGAGCCCCGAGCGGCTGGAGGCGCTCCGACAGAGCCTCGGACTGAACCGTCCGATCTGGATTCGCTACATCGACTGGCTGACCGGCGTGCTGACCGGCGACATGGGTAACTCCCTCCGCTTCGGCGACCCCGTCGCCCGGCTGATCGTCCAGCGCCTCCCGGCGAGCGCGTTCCTCGCCGGCGCCGCGGTCACCATTGCGGTCACCGTCGCGATCCCGCTCGGCGTGATCGCCGGGCGCGCCCGGAACACCTGGAAAGACTTCACGACGAGCGTCGTCGCGTTCACCGGGATCAGTCTCCCGGACTTCTTCTGGGGGCTGGTGCTGATCCTGGTCTTCGCCGAGTTCTTCGCCGTGCTGCCGCCCTCCGGCTACGTGAACCCGGCCGTCGACCCGGTCGCCGGGATCAAACACGTGTTACTGCCGGCGATGTCGCTCGGCTTCGCGCTGATGGCGCACCTCACGCGGATGACGCGCTCCTCGCTTATCGAGGAGCTCAAGGCGGGGTACGTGAAGCTCGCGCAGTCGAAGGGAATTCCGGACCGCGACATCGTGTACCGCCACGCGCTACGGAACGCGTTCCTCCCCGTGTTGACCGTGATCGGGCTCCAGATCGGCTTCCTGTTCAGCGGGATCGTCATCATCGAGCAGGTGTTCGCGTACCCCGGACTAGGCAGGCTCGCGTTCCAGGCGCTGTTGAACCGCGACACCACGCTCATCCAGGGATCCGTGCTGACGATCGCGACGGTGTTCATGCTCAGTAACCTCGTCGTCGACCTCCTGTACGCGGTCTTGGACCCGCGCGTCCAGACCGGGGGTGGCGCCTGATGGCGACACAAAACGCGGCGCGGTGGTTGACCGACGCTCGTCGCCGGAAGATCGGCGAGCTGTTCGACAGGTACCGGTCGAACTCGAAGGCGGTCGCCGGGACGGCGCTGATCGGGCTACTGCTCGCGGTCGGCCTGCTCGGCCCGCTGTTCGTCTCCTTAGAACAGGCCAACGCCCTCAACGTCGCGAACCGCTTTCAGCCGCCGAGCCCCGCGCATCCGATGGGGACCGATCACCTCGGCCGGGACATCCTCCTCCGGATCGTCCTCGGGGCCCGAATCAGCCTGTACATCGGCGGGCTGAGCGTCGGTATCGCCACTGCGGCCGGCGTGCCGCTGGGCGCGGCCGCGGGATACGTCGGCGGCAACGTCGACGACGCGATCATGCGGTCGATGGACGTGCTGATGAGCTTCCCGCCGATTCTGCTGGCGCTCACAGTCGTCGCCGTCCTCGGACCGTCGCTGACGAACGCGATGATCGCGATCGGGATCACGTACATCCCGTACTTCGCCAGGGTCACCCGTAGCGAGGTGGTCTCCGTCGTCGAGGAGGACTTCGTCGAGGCCGCGCGTGCGCTCGGCGAACGGGACAGCCGCGTCCTGTTCGCCGAGGTCCTACCGAACGCCGCCGCGCCGATCATCGTTCAGGCGTCTATCAGCCTCGCGTTCGCCATCCTCGCGGCCGCGGGACTCTCGTTCCTCGGACTCGGCGCCCAGCCGCCACAGCCGTCGTGGGGGCTGATGATCAGGCAGTCCAAACAGTACCTCACGCAGGCCCCGTGGATGGCGGTTTTCCCGGGGCTGGGGATCGCCACGACCGTCCTCGGGTTCAACCTCCTCGGTGACGGGATCCGCGACGTCCTCGATCCGACCGTGAGTACGGAGCTCGGAGCCGACCATGACGAGTGAGAAATCAGCACATCCACGGCAGGTGTCGGCGCCAGCGGCGTCGGCGGAGGGAACAGAGACGAACGATCGGCTGTTGACGGTCGACGGCCTCTCGACCGTGTTCCGCACCGACGAGGGCGTCGTCAACGCGGTCGACGGCGTCGATTTCCACCTCGATCGCGGCGAGATACTCGGGCTTGTCGGCGAGAGCGGCGCGGGAAAGAGCGCGACCGCTCGCTCCGTCCTCCGCCTCATCGACGACCCGGGCGAGATCGTCGACGGGACCGTCGAGTTCGAGGGGACGGACGTCCTCTCGCTCTCGGCCGAGGGCCTCCGACAGTTCCGCGCCTCGAACACCGGGATGGTCTTCCAGGACCCGACCGCGACCCTCAACCCGACGATGACGGTCGGCCGACAGGTCGCGGAGGCGGTCGAAGCGGCGCGGGACCTCTCCCGCGGCGCCGCGCGTCGGGAGGCCGTCGACCTCCTCGACCGAGTCGGCATCCCCGACGCGGAGGCGCGGGCCAACGACTACCCTCACGAGTTCTCCGGCGGACAGAAGCAACGCGTCGTCGTCGCGATCGCGATCGCCTCCGAGCCGGACCTCCTCGTCGCGGACGAGCCGACGACGGCGCTCGACGTGACGATTCAGGCGCAGATCCTCGAACTGCTCGACGATCTCCGCGAAGACCTGGGGATGTCGATACTCTTCATCACCCATGACCTCGGCGTCGTCCGCGAGATCTGCGACCGCGTGGCGGTGATGTACGCCGGCAGCATCGTCGAGTCCGGTCCGGCGGAGCGGCTGTTCACCGATCCGCGCCACCCGTACACCAAGGGGCTACTCGCGAGTATCACGAGCGTCGACGACGCGATCGACCCGGACGACCGCAACCGGCTCGACGTGATCGAGGGACAGATGCCGGACCTGACCGGCTCTGCGACGGGGTGTAAGTACGCGGACCGATGCCCGGGCGCGACCGAGGAGTGTCGCCGGGCGCACCCCGACCTAGAGCCGGTCCCCGACGATCCGGAGCGGTCCGTCGCCTGCTACCGCCACGAGCACGTCGAGGAGATGGAGTACGACTACGAGCACGAGTCGGGCTCGCTGTCTTGGCAGACGGACCGGATCGACGACCGGAGCGACGGCGCGTCCGGGCCGGTGCTCGAGGCGCGGGGACTGACGAAGCACTTCGACACCAGCGGACTGCTCGGCCGTCTCCTCGGGGACCCGGAACCGGTGCGGGCCGTCGACGGCATCGACATCGAGATCGAGGCCGGATCGACGCTGGGCCTGGTCGGCGAGTCCGGGTGCGGCAAGTCGACGGCCGCCCGGACGCTGCTCCGTCTCATCGAGCCCACCGAGGGCTCGGTGACGTATCGCGAGAGCGACGTCACGGCGGCGGGATCGGACGAGCTTCGATCGCTGCGCCGCGACCTCCAGATCGTCTTCCAGGACCCGCAGTCGAGCCTGAACCCCCGACGGACGGTGCGGCAGATCGTCCGCCGGCCAATGGACCTCCACGACATCGACGACCAGGCCGAGCGCTCCGACCGGGTGGCCGAGCTGATCGACTCGGTCGGCCTCGACGAGTCGCACTTGGAGCGCTACCCGCACGAGCTGTCGGGCGGCCAGCAGCAGCGCGTGGGGATCGCGCGTGCGCTGGCGGTGAACCCGGAGGTACTCATCTTGGACGAGCCGGTCAGCGGGCTCGACGTTTCGGTTCAGGCGCAGATCCTGAACCTGCTGGCCGATCTCCAAGACGAGCTGGGACTCGTGTACCTGCTCATCAGTCACGACCTCTCCGTCGTCGAGTACGTCTGCGACCGCGTCGCGGTGATGTACCTCGGTGAGATCGTCGAACACGGCCCCACGGCCGAGGTGTTCGAGCCGCCGTACCACCCCTACACCGAGTCGCTGCTGTCCGCGATCCCCGGGCTGGACGACGGCGAGGACCGAATCTTCCTGGAGGGGAACGTGCCGGACCCCTCGAACGTGCCGTCCGGCTGTCGGTTCCACCCGCGCTGTCCGCGGAAGATCGGCGAGGTCTGCGAACGGGAGGACCCGACCGACCACGAGGTCGACGGCGAGACGATCGGCTGCCACCTCATGCGCG
The DNA here is from genome assembly GCF_002727095.1 of Halorubrum sp. C191. NCBI lineage: Archaea > Methanobacteriati > Methanobacteriota > Halobacteria > Halobacteriales > Haloferacaceae > Halorubrum > Halorubrum sp. C191. Next base: position 34,825 of record NZ_NHNZ01000096.1, read on the forward strand.
AGGAGTACGCCGACGAGGTCGACTGGAGTTCGCTCGACTGAGCCGGCTCCCCCCTTCCGTCTCCGGCAATGCGAGCCGAGGAACGGGTTCCCTCTCGATCACACCAGCCCGCCCACGGTGAAGACCACGTAGCAGCACGCCACCAGCGCCCCCGAATGGAGCAGCGCGGCGTAGCGCCCGCGCGCCGCGGTGCCGGCGAACCAGCCGGACGCGAGCACGGTCGCCTGCGTGACGACGTACAGCCGGAAGCGCTCCAGCTCGGGGTACACGCCCTCCGGCTCCGTCACGGCCTCCGAGGCGGCCGCGATCTCCGCGAGGCGCGCGGCGTCGACCACCTGCGTGTTCACGACCGCGACGACGCCGGCGACGAGGACCGCGGCGGCCCAGCCGACGGCGATGTACGGCTGCATCGACGAGCGGAGCGCGCGCTGCTCGCTGTACAGCCGCCCGACCTCGATCCGGAGCGTCTCGAAGACGGCGTCGGCGTCGCCGCCCGCGTCGAGCGCGCCCGTGACGAGCCCGAGCGTCCGCGCCGCCAGCGGCGTGTCGACGCGGTCGACGAACCGCTCGATCGCGGCCCCGCGGACGTCGACCGCGGCCGACCCCTCCGCGGAGCCGAACTCCACACCGGCCGCCTCCGCCGGCGCCGTCGTCGCCCGCAGCGCGAACGCGAGGTCGGCCACGTCGTCGTCGAGGACCCCGAGGTCGACGTCGCGCGCGACGGCCGCGACCGCCCCTTCGAGTGGGCGCCCCTGCGCGACGTGCCCGGAGACGGCGTGGACGAAGTCGGCCAGTTCGCGGTCCTTCGCGTCGTCGATGCGAGTGCGTCGCGCCGCAACCAGCCCGACCGGTACCGCGAAGCCGGCGTAGCCGACGAGGACGACGTTGACGAGCGTGTACCCCGCGAACGCGAGCCACGCCGCGAGCCCGACGGCGGGCGCCGCGGCGACGATCGCGGTGCTCGCGGGGTTACGTCCGGCGGTCGCGACGACCGCACGCGGACTCGCCGGGGCCTCGTACCTGACGCGTTGGCTCGGCGGGCGGAGCGTGCCGACCGCGACCGCGGCCGCGAGCCCGAACGCGACCAGGACTGCGACGGCGCCGTACAGCACTACCGCCCGCGTCGGCACCACGCCGACCGGCGTCTCGACCGGCGGGAGCAGCTCGGGGATCACGACCGACAGCGCGGTCGCGCCGATGACGAGGAGCGCCGGCAACACCAGCACCGCGACGAACAGCTCGGTGAGCAGTTCGAGGAACCGGCGGGCGCGCTTCCGGGCGCGGTCCTGCCGGTGCGAGAGCATGCGGCGCTCGGTCGCGAGGAACTCGGAGAGCGCCTCGTCGCCGGCCGCCGCGCGCTTCCGGAACTTCAGCAGGAACGGCGCGAGCAGCTCCCGCGAGGGCGTGTCCCGCGCCACGCGCCGGAGCCCCTCGTCGAGGCTGCCCGCGAGTCGGGCGGCGTTGAGCGCCTTCCGCAGCGAGGTGGCGGTGGCGCCGTACGCGTCGCCGTCGGCCGCCTTCCGGAGCATCGCCCGCGGCTCGTCGCTCCCGGAGGAGAGCAGTTCGAGGTACCGCACCGCCCCGGGGAGCGTGCGTTCGATGTCGGTCCGCCGCGTCGCGGCCACCCATCGGAGGCCGAGCCCGGCGGCCGCCACGGTCGCACGCTTCGCGAGGAGCGCGACGCCGAGGGCGACGAGCAGCGCGGCGTGGTCCGTCCGCAGCGGCCCGACCGAATCGGGCGTCGGCGCGGGCGCCGCTGCCGACCCCGCGGAGAGCAGCGCCGCGCCGAACCGCGCCTCGACCGCGGCCGCGACCGCGGGCGCGGCCCCCGTC
>NZ_NHNZ01000124.1:0-79702 GCF_002727095.1 Halorubrum sp. C191
GCGTCGTCGCCGGCGGCCGCCTCGCCGTCCTCGTCGACGCGGAACGAGATGATCACGTCGCCGACGGGGACCATCTCCCCCTCCTCGGCGAACAGCTCCTCGACGACGCCGTCGTAGCTCGACGGCACCTCGACGAGCGCCTTGTCGGTCTCGACCTCGGCGACGGGCTGGTCCTCCTCGACGCGGTCGCCGGGCGCGACCAGCCAGCTGACGAGTTCGCCCTCCGCGACGCCCTCGCCGACGTCGGGCAGTTTGAACTCCTCGACCGTCATTCGTCGCCCCCCTCGGCGGTCGGGCGTCTCCCCTCTGCCGTCGTGCGCCGGTCCTCGGCGTTCATGGGTGTACCTCTGCCGGACATCTTAAAATTCGACCGCCTCCAAGATTCCGTCCTCGATGCGGGCGGCGGACGGGAGGTAGTAGTCCTCCAGCGCGTACAGCGGGTACGGCACGTCGAAGCCGGTGACGCGGCCGATCGGCGCCTCCTGGTACAGCAGCGCCTCCTCCTGAAGGATCGCCGTGATCTCGCCCGCGAGCCCGCCGGTCTTGGGGGCCTCGTGAACGACGACCGCGCGACCGGTCTTCTCGAACGCCTCGACGACCGCCTCGCGGTCGAGCGGGGAAATCGTGCGGAGGTCGACGACCTCGCACTCGATCCCCTCCTCCCCGAGCGTCTCGGCGGCCTCCAGCGTGGGGCGAGTCATCGCGCCGTAGGTGAAGACGGCCACGTCGTCGCCCTCGCGGCGCGTGGCCGCCTCGCCGATGGGGACCGTGTACGGCTCCTCGGGGACCTCCTCGCGGAACGCCCGGTAGATCAGCTTCGGTTCGAGGAATATCACCGGGTCGGGGTCGCGGATCGACGCCGCGAGCAGCCCCTTCGCCTCGTACGGCGTGGAGGGGATGACGACCTTCAGCCCGGCCTCGTGGGCGTAGAACGCCTCCTTCGACTCGGAGTGGTGTTCGGGCGCGCGGATCCCGCCGCCGTAGGGGGCACGTAGCGTCATGGGGAGCGTGAACCGCCCGCGGCTGCGGGTCCGGAACCGCGCCATGTGCGAGACGATCTGGTCGAAGCCGGGGTACATGAACCCGGAGAACTGGATCTCCGGGACCGGTCGCATCCCCATGGCGGCCATCCCGACCGCGGTGCCGACGATGCCCGACTCGGCCAGCGGCGTGTCGATCACCCGGTCGCCGCCGAACTCGTCGAACAGGCCCTCGGTCGCGCGGAAGACGCCGCCGTTCTTCCCGACGTCTTGCCCCATCACGACGACGTCGTCGTCCTCGCGCAGTTCGGTGTGTAGTCCGTCTCGTATCGCCTGTACCAGCGTGAGGTTCTGTGTCTCGGTCATTTACTCCTCCAGGAACGCCGCGTCGCCGCGCTCGTCGCGCAGGGCGGCGAACTCCTCGTACTGCCGCTCCAGCTCGGGCGGAAGCTCCGCGTACGCGTGTTCGAACAGCTCGCGCGGGTCGGGGCGCGCCATCGATTCAGCCTCGTCTATCGCGTCCGCGACCCGGGCCTCGACCGTCGACTCGATCTCCGCGACGCGCTCGTCGTCGAGGACCCCTTCGTCCCGGAGGTACGACTCCAGCCGGTCGATGGGGTCCTTCCGCTTCCAGCGCTCGACCTCGTCGTCGTCGCGGTAGACGGTCGGGTCGTCGGCGGTCGTGTGCGCGCCGAACCGGTACTGGACCGCCTCGATCAGCGTCGGCCGCGGCCGGTCGGTCTCGGGGTCGCGGGCCTTCTCTAAGGCCGCTTCCGTGACGCTGTACACCGCCAGCGGGTCCATGCCGTCGACCTGAACGCCGTCGATCCCGTACGCCTCCGCCTTCTGCGCCAGGGTCGCGCTCCGGGTCTGGCGCTCTCGCGGAACGGAGATCGCCCACTGGTTGTTGTTACAGAAGAAGACGGTCGGCGTGTCGAACACGCCGGCGAAGTTGATTCCCTCGTGGAAGTCGCCCTCGCTCGTCGCGCCGTCGCCGAAGTAGCAGACGAACGCGTCGTCCTCGCCGCGGAGCTTCGAGGCCCACGCGGCGCCCGTCGCGTGGGGGATCTGCGACGCGATGGGGACGGCGACCGGGAAGACGTTGACGTCCGTCGGCGCGTTGTTGCCGTCCTCGTGACCCATCCAGTAGAGCAGGGTCTGTTTCAGCGGGAGCCCGTGGACGAGGGCGGCGCCGTGTTCGCGGTACGACGGGACCATCCAGTCGTCGTCGTCGAGCGCGAACGCCGAGCCGATCTGGGCCCCCTCCTGGCCGGAGAGCGGGGGGTACGTCCCCATCCGCCCCTGTCGCTGGAGGCTCACCGCGCGGCCGTCGAAGTGACGCGCCAGCCGCATGTGCCTGTACATGTCGACGAGCGATTCGTCGTCGAGGTCCGGCACGTCGCCGACGACCTCGCCGTCCTCGTCGAGGACGCGAACCGTATCGTCGTACGCCCTATCGAACACGTTCACGGTCGAACCCACCTTCGCATGTAGGATCCCTTCACCGCCCGGGTAATATCGTTTTCGTAAATAATTTAGTATACTCAGAAATAGCGGCGTCGCTCTGAGAGACCGTCCATCAGACGGGTCGAGAATCGGACGTTTCTGAACAAACTCGGAGCATCACGGCAATATTTTCGCCAACATGGGCGGTTCAGCGGTTAGTAACGGACGAACAGGAAGGTTTTCGTCCGCGCGTCCGACCGTCATCGAAGTACGGTCCGAACGTCGCGGACGGTCGGAGCGGACGGCGCCGTAGCTCAACGGTGGACGGGTCTCTCCCGGATCGACGGAGCGGTGGAAATGGAAGGAATCGGCGGCTACCCGAGGCGGAAAGCGGGTTCGTCCGGCTCGCCGTCGAGGTCTTCGAGCTGGATTACGTCGTCGTCCTCGTCCTCGAGCTGCTCCCGGAGGTGATTGACGTACCGCTTGTGCTCTTCGAGCTGCTCCCGGAGGTGTTCGGCCTCGAGTTCCAGCCGCTCGTGCTCGCGGACGAAGCTCTTCGGAACCTCGACTTTCGGGGGAAACGGCTCGCCGTCGTCGCCCGCGTCGGCCAGTTCCGACTCCGGGACGACCCGGACCTGGCCGTCGTGGGCAACGAGCGCGTCCACGTAGTCTCGGAACACCGCCGACAGCGAGATGTCCCGCTCCTCGGCGATGTCGCGAAGGGCCTCGAACGCGTCCTCGTTGACGCGGAACGAGATGGTCTTGTTCTTGTTGCCCATCGCCCGAAACGTGGGCGCGCGGATCACTTAATGGTTTGTCAGACAGTCGCAAGAAACGGCGAAAAGTGAGTCGTTACGGGGTGACGCGCCCGATCGGTTCGTCGAGGCGGTCGGCCGTCGCCGGTCAGGGCTCGGGCGTCTCGGCCGGGTCCGGCTCGTCGCCGGCGTCGCCGGCGAGCTCGTCGCCGCTCTCGTCGAGGTCCTCTAACGCCGACAGCGCGGCGGCCTTGTACGTCTCGGGGTCGAGGTCGTACTCCTCGCGGGCCATTCGCGCGTACTCGTTGCCCTCGTCGTCGAACGCGGCGACGCGCTCGACGGTACGGCGGGCGGTCTCCGCGACCCAGCGGTCGCGGGTGGCGGCGTCGACCTCGGTGATCGACTCGGGGCGGACGGACACTCGGACCGTGCCGTCGTCGGTCTCGTAGGTCCGGGGTTTCCCCACGACTGCGACGTAGGCCGGGGGCTCCAGGTCCCGGAGTTTGGAAGCGGCCTCGGGCTGGTACTGGCCGGCGTACACGAAGAACGTGCCCGTCGGGTCGACGATGCGACCACGCCAGTACTCGCTGTCCTCGCCGACGTCCTCCTTCTCGGTGAGGGTGCCGACGAAGAACACGCGGTTCGAGGACTCGCCCGTCGGCAGCAGCGCGTAGACGGGGGCCCGCTCGTCGTCGGACTCGGTGAACGTGTAGCCGGCGTCGTTGAACTCGCTCGCGAACACGCGCCGGGCGACCTCTCGGGTGGGGGCTGACTGGCTCATTTCAAATCGACCTCGCTTCGATCAGCGCGCTTTCAACGTCGACGGTGCCGGGGTCCTCCATCTCGTCGACCAGGACGTACCGCCCGAAGGTCGGGCCGGTGACGCGGTAGTAGCGCCCGAGCACGTCCTCGCCCATCTCCTCGGCGACGACGGTAGTGTCGAGCGCGTCCATCGCCATGTCCTTGGCCTCCTCGAGGGTCATGCCGGTGAGATCCTCGGTGGCCTCGCGGTCGAAGATGACCTCGGTGACGGTCTCGCCGTCGTCGAGGACGCCCTTGATCCGCAGGTCGAACTCGCCCTCGACCTGACCGTGCTCGGAGCAGCGCCCGTTCTGGAGGACGCGCGTACAGTCCTCCTCGGGGCAGCGCTTGATCAGCCCGGAGCCGGACTGGATGTCGACCAGCGCGCCCTCGACGGTGTCGGCGTTGTCGCCGACCTCGATCGCTTCGTCGATCTCGGTGATACCGGTCGTCCGGTTGAGCTTCACCGAGTAGCTCCCCTCGTACTCGTCGGTGACGACGTTCGAGAGCTCGTACGCCTGTCCCTCCGTCAGCTCGGGGAGGTCGGAGGTCTCGAAGGCGACAAACTTGATCGTGCCCGACTCGTCGCCGAGGAGCCCGACCTGCGAGATGGAGTCGCTGCGGGGCTCCCACAGGTCGACCAGCTCGACGCGCAGGTCCACCCACTGCTCGTCCTCGTCGATGTCGTTGACGAGGACCTCCTCGCTGCCGCCGCGGCCGAGCTCGTCGCGCTCCATCCCGGCGTCTTCGAGGTAGCTGTTAGTGACGCTCCGGCTCGCCTCGTCGAGCGGCACGCGGTACTCGTCGACCAGCGTCGTCAGGCGCTCCTCGACGTCGTCGGGGTCGACGTCCGTGTGGTCCGAGAACTGTTCCGCTATCGCTTCCGCTTCCTGTCGCAGTTCGCTCATGGGGTGTCTCCGCCTCCGGTCTTGTTTCACTGGGAGGCGTACGGCCGTTGGTTACTCACCGTATTAAAACGCCCGTGACCGCGGTGAAAGTGAACGTTTCCGTCGAGAGCGCGCTTCTCTCCGGATTTCTCCGGATCGGCGCCGGACTGACCGCGGATCAGATGCTCGGAAGACACCGGTGCGGCGGCGGCCGCGTCAGACGCGCGTCAGCCGTGCGCGGGCGCCGTTTCGAGTGGAACCGTCCCACGGTTTGCGGTAGCACGGAGGGGGACGAGCCGAACGGAGGAACGGGTGTTCGGGACCCTCACTCGTCGGCGTCGGGGAACGGCACCTCGATCAGGTCGCCGTCGTCGGGGAGCAGGCACTCGCCGTCGAACGCCTCGCGGGCGTCGCGGTGGATCGGGCGCGGGTCGGCGGCGTAGCGCGAGGAGATGTGGACCAAGGCGAGCCGCTTCGCGTCCGCGCGGTCGGCGATCGACCCCGCCTCGCCGCCGGTCGAGTGGGCCGTGTCGCGGGCGCGGTCGGCCATGTCGTCGGCGAAGGTGGCGTCGTGGATGAGCAGGTCGGCGTCCGCGGCCGCTTCGACCGTCGACTCGCGCGGGCGCGTGTCCGCGGTGTAGACAAGCTTCCGGCCCGGACGCGGCGGGCCGACGACCTGCTCCGGCTCGACGACCGTGCTGTCCTCGGCCTCGACCGGCTCGCCCCCGTGGAGGCGGCCGAACTTCGGCCCGACGGGGACGCCGAGCTCCTCCGCCTTCGGGCGGTCGAACCGGCCGGGGCGATCGTCCTCCGCTAGGACGTACCCCTGCGAGACGGTGCGGTGTTCCGTCTCGAACGCGCGGATCTCGTACTCGTCGGTCTCGTGGGCGACCTCGCCGGGAGCGACCGGCTCGATCCGGATCGGGAAGGCGGGGTCGTGGCCGGCCGCGTGGACCAGGTCGTGGAGGTGCCCGCCGGTCCCCGGCGGGCAGTGGATCGCCAGCGGGTCGGTGCGGTCGTTGAATCCGAGCGTCTGGACGAGGCCGGGGATGCCGAGGACGTGGTCGCCGTGGAGGTGCGAGACGAACACGCGGTCGACGGCGAACCCGGTGCCGCTGCGCATCATCTCGCGCTGCGTGCCCTCGCCGCAGTCGAAGAGGAAGCGGTCGCCCTCGCGGTTGACGAAGACGGCGCTGGCCGCGCGCTCGACGGTGGGAACGGCGCCGCCCGTCCCGAGGAACGTGACGCGAAGAGACATGGCGACTCATCGGGTCGGCGGTTGTAAACCGGTGTCGATGCGGGGGAGGAGGGCGCCGGATCGGGCGGGCGGCCGATCGGTCGACACCCACATGAGTCCGGCCACCCGAGAGCGACCATGCGAGAGCCGATCGCCGCCTTGGTCAGACAGGAGGGGTGGCGCGCGGAGGGCGCGGCCGCCCGCGTCCACTACGAGGGGGGCCGGGACCGGTACGCGGTGGAGTTTTACGCCGAGACGGGCCACGTCCTCTACTGGTCCGTCCCGACCGACGAAGACGAGGAGGGAACGGCGACGCCGGTCCCGCGGGACGGGGTGCCGGACCCGCTCCGGCGACGTGTGCGCGACGACCTCGACGAGGCCGGGATCGACACCGCCGTCGAGCGGCGCGAGCTCTGAGCCCGGCGCGCGGTCGGCGTGACCGAGGTCGCCGCGCGCGCCGGACTGACCGTCGGGTCGACCGCTGCGCCGACGCCGGTGACCGCGGTGGTTCCGGGAGAGATCACCCGATCGAACGGGTGTTACCGGCGTTTTCTGCCGACGTATTTCGGTTCGAAGGAAACCTATTTGCCCGCCTACCTGATACGAACTCGTGATGAGTGGCGTCGAATGGGAGGACGACGATCCCTTCGAGGAGCAGCGGGACAAGATAGAGAATCCGATGAAGCGGCTGTTCGTCGAGTACGGCCGCGACTACGTCCCGCAGGTGACCGTTGGGGTGTTCGCGAGCGTCTTCGCGCGGCTGCTCGACCTGCTCCCGCCGCTGATGCTCGGGATCGCCATCGACGCCGTGTTCTACGAGGACGCCCTGTTCAGCGAGCAGATCCCGCTCGTCGTCCTCCCCGACGCGTGGCTGCCGACGGGACAGACCGCGCAGTTCTGGTTCACCATCGCCGTCATCGGGGGCGCGTTCGGGATCGGGGCCGGGTTCCACTGGATCCGGAACTGGGGGTTCAACGCCTTCGCCCAGAACATCCAGCACGACGTCCGGACGGACACCTACGACAAGATGCAGCGGCTCAACATGGAGTTCTTCTCCGACAAGCAGACCGGGGAGATGATGTCGATCCTCTCGAACGACGTGAACCGGCTCGAACGGTTCCTCAACGACGGAATGAACTCCCTGTTCCGCCTGTCGGTGATGGTCGTCGGCATCGGCGTCCTCCTCTTCTGGATCAACTGGCAGCTCGCCTTAGTCGCGCTGCTGCCGGTGCCGATCATCGGCGGGTTCACCTACCTGTTCATCAGGATCATCCAGCCGAAGTACGCCGAGGTCCGCTCGTCGGTCGGGAAGATGAACTCCCGGCTGGAGAACAACCTCGGCGGCATCCAGGTGATCAAGTCGTCGAACACGGAGCCGTACGAGTCCGACCGCGTCGACGACGTGTCGATGGACTACTTCGACGCCAACTGGGACGCGATCACGACCCGGATCAAGTTCTTCCCGGGGCTCCGCGTGCTCGCCGGAGTCGGCTTCGTGGTGACGTTCATCATCGGCGGCCTCTGGGTGTTCCAGGAGACGCCGCCGGGACCGTTCACCGGCGAGCTCTCGGTGGGGATGTTCGTCGTCTTCATCCTCTACACCCAGCGGTTCATTTGGCCGATGGCGCAGTTCGGGCAGATCATCAACATGTACCAGCGCGCCCGCGCCTCCTCCGCGCGGATCTTCGGGCTGATGGACGAGCCGTCGCGGCTCGCCGAGGACCCGGGCGCGGAGGACCTGACGGTCGGCGACGGCGACGTGGTGTACGACGACGTCTCCTTCGGCTACGACGACGAGACGATCGTCGAGGACGTCGACTTCGCCGTCGAGGGCGGCGAGACGCTCGCGCTGGTCGGCCCGACCGGCGCGGGGAAGTCGACCGTGCTCAAGCTGCTCCTCCGGATGTACGACGTCGACGAGGGGTCGATCGAGATCGACGGACAGGACGTCCGCGACGTGACGCTCAAGTCGCTCCGTCGCTCGATCGGCTACGTCGGGCAGTCCTCGTACCTGTTCTACGGGACGGTCCGCGAGAACATCACCTACGGTACCTTCGACGCCACCGACGAGGAGGTCCGCGAGGCCGCCGAGGCCGCCGAGGCGCACGAGTTCATCCAGAACCTCCCCGACGGCTACGACACCATGGTCGGCGAGCGCGGCGTGAAGCTCTCCGGCGGGCAGCGCCAGCGCGTCACCATCGCGCGGGCGGTGCTCAAGGACCCGGACATCCTCATCCTCGACGAGGCGACCTCGGACGTCGACACGGAGACGGAGATGCTGATCCAGCGCTCGCTCGACCGGCTCACCGAGGAGCGGACGACGTTCGCGATCGCCCACCGGCTCTCGACGATCAAGGACGCAGACACGATCCTCGTGTTGGAGGGCGGGCAGATCGCCGAGCGGGGGACGCACGACGAGCTGCTCGACAACGACGGGCTGTACGCGCACCTCTGGGGCGTTCAGGCGGGCGAGATCGACGAGCTCCCGCAGGAGTTCATCGACCGCGCGCAGGAGCGCACGGCGCGGATAGTCGAAGAGGCCGATACCGACGACGACTGATCGGGGCCGCGCGCCGAGCGGAACGGGGCGGGGCTCGACCGAAGAGTCACCGCGGAAGCCGCGTCCACTCGTCGGCGGCCGCCTCCGGGGACGCGTCGGCGTGCCCGAGCGCATCGAGAACGGCCTCGCGGACCTCCGACGGATCCCGAAACTGCGTCTCCTCGCGCCCTTCGAGCAGCCCGTCGAGCCGCGCCGTCCTCGCCGGCGTCTCCAACGTCGCGGCGCCGTACTGCTCTATCAGCTCCGCCGCGGTCACCGGATAGCGGTGTTCGCGGAGCGCCCGCTTCAGCGGGCCGAACGTCACGGCCGGAGCCGAGTCGTGTGCCCCCGTATCGTGATCCGCGTTGTCACCGCTCATGGAGCCGCGATCCGCGGGAAGCGTCATAATACCCCGGGAGCGGCCGCGGGGCGAGCGCCCATGTCTCGCGAGCGGTCGACCGCCCCTGCGCCGCGGCGACCACCAGACGCCGACGGTGACCACTCGGCATCGGCGATGACCGCCGGCTATACGACGCCGGCCACCGAGGCGTCGGTATGCGCCTCAGCGAGGTCACGTGGACCGACGTTCGCGACGCCGACGTCGACGTCGCGTTCCTCCCGGTCGGCAGCACGGAACAGCACGGGCCGCACGCCCCGCTCGGCACCGACGCGCTGAACGCCGTCGCGGTCGCAGAGGCGAGCGCGGACGCCTACGAGGAGACGGGAACGGACGACGAGGGGTCGGGCGGCGAGCCGGGAGCGGACCGCGGGGAGGTCGCGGTCGCGCCGCCGATCCCGGTCGGCGTCGCGGAGGAGCACCGCGCCTTCGACGGGACGATGTGGGTTTCCCCGGAGACGTTCCGGGCGTACGTCCGGGAGTCCGCGGAGTCGCTGGTCTCGCACGGGGTCGACCGCGTCGTGTTCGTCAACGGGCACGGGGGGAACGTCGAGGCGCTGGCGGAGGTCGCCCGCCGCTTCTCGCGCGACGACGCCCACGCGGGGTACGGGGTGGCGTTCACGTGGTTCGAGTCGGTCGGCGACCACGCGAGCGACATGGGTCACGCTGGCCCGCTGGAGACGGCGCTGCTGCGCGCGACGAATCCGGACTTGGTCCGCGAGGAGCGGGTCGACGATGCGAGCGCGGGCGCCGCCGACCGGTGGGGCGAGTGGGTGTCTGGGGTGAACCTCGCGCACGACTCTGCTGAGTTCACCGACAACGGCGTCGTCGGCGACCCGCGGGAGGGCGACGCCGAGCGGGGCGCGGTCCTGCTCGACCGCGCGAGCGCGGCGCTCGCGGCGCTGGCGGAAGCGGTCGCTGACCGGAAGTCGACGTAGGGCGCGGCCGGAGCGGAGGGTTACTCCTCGTCCGCCGCGTCCTGAAGCGCCCCGCGGATCGCGGGGACGGTGCCGGTGAGGGAGGCGACCTCGTCGGCGGCGCTCTCGATGTCGCCGACGAGCGATTCGAGCTCCTCGATCTCCGCTTTCAGGTCGGCGGCGTCCTCGAAGGCGTCGGCGCGCTCGCCGAGGACGTACGCCTTCTTCGCCGAGCGGACGCTGTCGACGGCGTCGCCGGCGTCGAGCGCGGATTTCAGTCCGTTGAGCGCGCCGAGGACGTTGTCCGCGTCCGTCTCCCACACCGCGTCCGGGTCCGGGAGTTCCTCGCGCGCCGCGGCGAGGTGATCTTCGACCTCCGCGCGGGTCTCCGCGGCCGCCTCGCCGAACAAGTCGTCGTCATCGAACGTGGACTGGCCCATACCGGACCCGTCTCGCCCGCGCCTTTTAAAAACGCGCCCGAAAGCGGAAGTGAAACCGACGGAGAGGACGGGTCGGGTGCCGGATCGGGCGGGTCTCGCGTTCAGTTTCGGTCGGCCGGCGGGCTCAGATGCGAACGAGCAGCTCGACGGCGATCAGCGTCACGAGGAGGGCGAGAAGGCCAGCGAGGACCGCGAGCGTCCGGAGCTGATCGAGCACCGCGTCCGTCCCGGGCGTCGCCGCGAGGAGGGCGGGACGGTCGCGGAGACCGGACTCGCCGTCCGGGTCCGAGTCGGCGCTCGGGGAGCCGCCGGCGGGCGGGCCGGCGTCGGTCCGCGAGTTCGGGTCCGGCACGGGCGGGGGTTCGATCCGGATCCTCGTTAAACCGACTATGAGGCCACAATACCGGTATTGAGCGTTACGGAGATCGGTCTCGGTTCCACGACGCCTCCTCGAAGTCGACGATCCGCTCGCGGCGGTCGAGCGCGTCGATCCGGGCGAGTTCCTCGTCCGTCAGGTCGATCTCGCGGGCCGCCCAGTTGTCCTCGACGTGGCCGAAGTCGGCCGCCTTCGGGATCGGCGCGACGCGCTCCTTCGAGAGCAGCCACGCGAGGCTCACCTGGGCCGGGGTCGCGTCGTGGGCCGCGGCTATCTCTCGGAGGGCGTCGACCTCGGCGACGCGGTTGCGCGCGATCGGCGAGTAGGCGACGAGCCAGTGGTCGTGTTCGACGGCGTACTCGCGGAGCCGCTCCTGTTGAAGCAGGGGGTGACACTCCACCTGGTGGGCGAACACGTCGTGGTCGAGGCGGTCGAGCGCCTCGTCGAGTTCGTCGGGCTCGAAGTTCGAGAGCCCGATCCGATCTATCACCCCGTCGTCGACGAGGTCGTCGAGCGCGGGCAGCGTCTCCGCGGGCTCGTAGGTGTTGATCGGCCAGTGGACGTACAGCAGGTCGATCGAGTCGACACCAAGCCGGTCGCGGCTGGCGCGGGCGGTCTCGACCGCGTCGTCGTACGAGAGGTTGTCCGTCGAGAGCTTCGTCGCGACGAACAGGTCCTCGCGGTCGCGGTCGCTCCGGTCGATCCCGTCGCCGACCGAGGCCTCGTTGTCGTACCCCTGGGCGGTGTCGACGTGGCGGTAGCCGGTCTCGATCGCGTGGGCGACGCCGGCCGCGCACTCCTCGCCGGCGGCCAGCTTGTACGTCCCGTATCCGAGTCTGTCGAAGGCGGTCACCATGCGCGTCCGTGCGGGCGGCGACGCCCTCAACGTACCGGTCCCGGCGGATCGGGGTGTCAGGCCCGGCGGCCTCGCGTACGTGCTCGCTTTCTGCTCGCCGAGCCGCCGGTACCGCCCGACTCGACCGCGAGCAGAGTATCACTGGTAATATTCGGGGAGGAGTTATTATGACGATAGGATCTCTGCCGTTCGGTATACATGCAAGAGGGATCGGCCTCGGGCGTCCGATCGAGCTACGGTGCGAAGCTCGCTCTGTCGCTGATCGGGGTCATGGCGGTCTCAGTTTCGTACGGAGTCATCGTCTATCTACGCGCGGAGGGGACCGGCACCGCGGGCGCCGAAGTGCGCTCCGGACTGATCGGGATGACGCTGTTGACGGTGATCGGGCTCGCGCTCATCGGCGTCACCGTCGGCTCGAACACGGTCATCTCCCTGCGGCAACTGACTGACAAGGCCGAGCGGATGGCCGAGGGAGAGCTCGACGTGCGGCTCGACACCGGGCGAACCGACGAGATCGGGCGGCTGTTCCACGCGTTCGACGAGATGCGCGGTTCGCTGCGCTCGGAGATCTCCGACGCCGAAGCGGCCCGCGAGGAGGCGGAACGAGCGCGACGGGAGGCCGACACGCGCGCCGAGACGGTCGAACACAAGGCGACCGAGTACGAGTCCGCCATGCGCGCGCTCGCCGACGGCGACCTGACGCGCCGGGTCGACCCCGAGAGCGACAACGAGGCGATGGCGCGGGTGGGCGCCGCGTTCAACGAGATGGCCGACGAGCTGGAGGGGACGGTCGCGTCCGTCGCGACCGTCGCCGAGGACACCGCCGACGTGGCCGGGACCGTCGACGACCGCACGGAGGACCTGCGGGCGACGACAGGGACCGTGAGCGAGGCGGTTGAGGAGATCGCCGAGGGCGCGCGCACCCAGCGCGACGACCTGCGGGCGGCGACCGACGAGGCCGAGAACCTCGCGTCCTCGGCCGAGGAGGTCGCCTCCACCGTCACCGACGTGGCGGAGACCGCGGAACACGCGGCGGAGGTCGGCGACGAGGGTCGCGAGGCCGCCGAGGAGGCGCTCGCGGAGATGGACGCGGTCGAGGAGACGACCGCGGAGACGACCGCGGAGGTCGAGGCGCTCGCCGCGGAGGTCGAGGAGATCGGCGAGGTGGTCGACACCATCTCGGAGATCGCCGAGCAGACGAACCTGCTCGCGCTGAACGCCTCCATCGAGGCGGCCCGCTCCGGGGCCGACGGCGCCGGCTTCGCGGTCGTCGCCGAGGAGGTGAAGGCGCTGGCCGAGGAGACCCAGGAGTCGGCGAGCGAGATCGAGGCCCGGATCCGCTCCGTCCAGGAGCGCGCGGAGACGGGCGCCGACGCGATGGCGCGCACGGAACAGCGGATCTCGGCCGGCGTCGACACGGTCGAGACCTCGATCGACGCCCTCGAACGCCTCGCGGAGGCCTCCGAGCGCACCGACGCGAGCATGACCGAGATCACCCGGACGACGGAGACGCAGGCCGACTCCGTCGACGCGGTGGTCGGCCACGTCGAGGACGTCTCCGCGATCAGCGCGCAGACGGCCAGCGCGGCCGGCGACGTCACCGGTGCGGTCGACGAGCAGGAGCGGACTCTCGGGGCGGTCGAGACCGCGGCCGGGTCGCTCTCCGACCGGGCGCTCGCGCTGCGCGACGCGGTCGACGACTTCGAGTTCGCGGCCGGCGACGGTCTCGGCGCCGCGGGCGACGGGACGGGCCGCGGCGCGGCGGCCGACGGCGCCACCGCCGTCCCCGACGGGGGAGGCGACGGCGACGGGAGCGAGTTTGACTTCTCGCGCGGCGGGGGCGACGACGCGCCCGCCGGGGAGGGGGTGAACTGAGATGCTCGTCGACACCACCGTCTGGGCGTGGATCGGCGCGCTCGCGATGGGCGCCGGAACGGTTCCCCCGCTGTGGGCGTGGCTCTCCGGATCGTCGGCGACCGACGAGTCGCACGGCGTCTACTACGGGACCCTCGCCGGCGTCACCGGCGTCGCGGCGCTCGCGTACCTCGCGATGGCGCTCGGCGTCGGCACGCTGTCGACGGCGGCCGGCGAGCTGGAGGTCGTCCGGTACGTCGACTGGCTCGTGACCACGCCGCTCATACTCCTCTACCTCGGGCTGCTCGCCCGCCCGTCCCGACGGGTGCTCACCGGGCTGATCGGCGTCGACGTGGTGGTCATCGCCGGCGGGGTCACCGCCGCCGCCACCGGCGGAGCGGTGTCGTGGGCCGCCTTCGCCGTCGGCGGAGCCGCGTACCTCGCGCTCGTCTACGGGCTGCTCGTCGCGCTCCCGCGGTCGGCATCGGCGGAGGGCGACCGGGTCCGCGCCGTCTTCGGCACGCTGCGGAACATCACCGTGGTGCTGTGGACGCTGTACCCGGTCGTGTGGCTGCTCGCGCCCACCGGTTTCGGCCTGCTGACGCCCGCGACGGAGATGCTCGTGTTCGTCTACCTCGACATCGTCTCGAAGGTCGGCTTCGTCGTCATCGCGGTCGCGGGCGCGGACGCGCTCGACCGCCTCGGCGCCGGTGAGTTCGCCGCCGCCGACTCGGCGGCAGAAGAGCGGACGGCCGCCCTCGGCGACGACTGAGCCGCGGAGATTTTTTGCGTTACCCGTCGTCCGCGACGAGGTCCTCGTAGCGCGCGCCGGTCTGTTTCAGCGTCTCGGTCGAGTAGAGTCGCTCGTGGTCGAACGGGAGGTGGTCGGTCGCCAGCTCGTCGATCTTCGCGTCGACCGCCTCCGCCTCCCGACCGTGGATCATCGTGAACAGGTTGTACTCCCACTCCTGGTCG
The DNA here is from genome assembly GCF_002727095.1 of Halorubrum sp. C191. NCBI lineage: Archaea > Methanobacteriati > Methanobacteriota > Halobacteria > Halobacteriales > Haloferacaceae > Halorubrum > Halorubrum sp. C191. The sequence goes on from NZ_NHNZ01000124.1 coordinate 14,461, forward strand.
GGGCGACGCGGGCGGTGGTAACAGAGCGTGACGTACGGAAGGCTGCCGACCGCCTCGCCGCGCTCGTCGAGCTCCTCGTCCGGCACGTCCCAGACCACCATACAGTTGTTCGTGAAGCCGGTGACGACGTGGTTGACGACGCAACCGATCCGCTTGATACAGCCGTCGGCGAGGAGGCGCTCGACCGCCACGAGCACGTCGTCGACGGGCGCGTCGATCTCGTTCGCCACGTCGGCATAGGGGGTCGCGGACAGCGGGAAGCCGTCCTGGATCGCCAAGAGGAGGTCCGCTTCGAGCGGGCTCAGGTCGCCGCGCGCGTCCTCGGAGATGCGGGTGGCGGAGACGTCGGTGTGGTCGAGCGACTCCCGCGCGAACCGGTCGGCGTTGACTACGGGGAACTCAAGGTCGATGTAGTAGTCCGTGAGCATCGGGAGCGCGAGCACCTCGCAGCCGGTTTGCTCCTCGATCTCCGCGAGGATCTCGTCGCGCTTCTCGCGGGAGCCCGCGGTGACGACGAACCACTGGTTCCACTCGTGGTCGCGGCGGTAGTTGTGGTTCACCTGCCGGTACCCGTTGATCACCTCGGCGACCTCGTCGAACCGGTCGTCCGGCGCGCGCACCGCCGCGAGCGTCGACGAGCCGATGACCGGTGGGTTGAGGACCGCGCCGAACCGGCGGAACACGCCGCGCTCGCGGAGGTCGCGGACGCGGTCGAGGAGGTCGTCGGCGTCGACCGCGACGCCCGTCTCGGCCGCGATCTCGCGGGCGACCCGCTCGAACGGACGGCGTTCGACGGGGAAGCCGCTCTGGTACTCGTCGATGAGGGCCGCGTCGACCGCGTCGAGGTCGGCCCGCCAGTCGGCGTCCAAACTCATTGGAAACGCTTAGGGCGGAGTGTACGTACGGGTTTCGGAGGGCGCCGATCGTCAGGGCGACACCACGTTCGGGGCGGAGCGTCGGTCGGGGTGGAGCGTCGGTCGTCGGCGGGGGCCTCGCCGGGCGTCGGCGCGAACGCCCGGGCGCTCTTCTCCAACTGCGCCGTCGAGCAGCCGCCGACGGTCGCGGCCTGTTCGAGCGTCAGCGTGCGGGACCGATACAGCGTGAGCGCGGTGGCGACGGATTTGGACGTCATCGGGTACGATCGCTAACTATCTGGACAATCATATAACTCTAACGCTATTTTGACTCTGATACGGCATACTTACAGAGCAAGTTTAGCGCTTATTCACATATATTCTTACAGAACAAGACATTCGTTCATTTGTACTGTGTGGGTGAGTACCACAGATCGGGCGAGAGCGGTCGCGCCGTCCCGGCTCATCGCTCGCGCGCGGTGTTGCCGCGTCGAGTCGGAGGGCGGAGGCGGTCCCTCTCGTTCCCGCGGTGCGGGAGTCGAACGGGGGACTTTTCGTGCGAGAAGCCTAACGGAGCGTATGGCTCAGGCGACTCAGGAGTTCGGCGACTGGCCCCTCAAGCGGCTGATGACCGAGGTCTGCGGCTCCGGCCACAAGTCGGCCGACGACCTGACGCGCGCGCAGGCGACCGAGGCGTTCGAGCGCATCCTCGCGGGCGAGCCCGACCCGACGACGCTCGGGGCGTTCTGGCTCTCGAACCGCTGGAAGCGGAACACGGCCGAGGAGCTCGGCGCGTACGTCGACGTGATGTGCGACCGCGTCGAGTACGCCGAACCCGACGCCGACCCCGTCGACTGCGGCGCGAACTACGACGGGAAGGGACGGACGGCGATCCTCGGCGTCGCGGCGGGCGCGGTCGCGGCCGCCGCGGGCACTCCCGTCGTCGTCCACTCGGGCGACCGCGTGCCCACGCAGAAGCAGGACGCGTACAAACACGTCCTCGACGAGCTCGGCGTCCACACGGAGCTGACCCCCGCTGACTCAGCCGACATGGTCGACGAGACCGGCTTCGGCTTCTACTACCAGCCCGCGTTCAACCCCGCCATCGACGACCTGTTCGACCGGCGCGACCAGATGGGCGTCCGGTCGTTCGTCAACACCGTCGAGACGCTGGCGAACCCCGCCGGCGCGTCCGTCCACCTCGGCTCCTTCTACCACCTCGCGTTCGCGAAGAAGGTGGTCGACACGTTCGTCGAAAGCGAGTTCCACGACCTCGACCGCGTCCTGATGTTCCAGGGCATGGAGGGGTACGACGACGTACGCCCCGGCTACACCAAGGTCGCCGAGTGGGACGCGTCGGGCGACGACGGCGAGGGCAGCGAGGGCGCGTCCTTCGACGACTTCGAGATCGAGACCGCGGAGTACGGGATGGACCTCGAGGAAGACGACCTCGCGGTCGACGACGTCGCGGCCGACTCCGCCGCGATCACCGAGGAGGTGCTGGCGGGCGAGCGAGACGGCGCCTTCGCGGACGCGGTCGCGGTCAACGCCGCGCTTCGGATCTACGCCGGCGGCGACGCCGACTCCATCGAGGAGGGTCTCGACGCCGCCCGCGAGGCCATCGACGACGGCTCCGCGCACGACGTGCTCGAAGCGATGCGGGAGTTCTGAAGGGGCGCGACGCGGGCGTTACAGTTCGCGGGCGGGCGCCGGGGGCATCGCCCGCTTGTGGGCGCTGCGCTCGTGGAGGTCGACCACGCGGTCGACGGCCTCTTCGGGCACGTCGAGTTCGCTGACCGTCGCCGACCGCGAGAGTCCGCCGTCGACGTGGACCGCGAGGATGGCGTCGACGGTGTCGTAGTCGAGCCCCATCTCCTCGGCGTCGGTCTGGCCCTCCCACATCCCCGCGGTCGGCTCCTGCATCACGAGGTCGCGGGGGACGCCGACGTGGGCGGCCAGCTGGCGCACCTGCTGTTTGTAGAGGTTGCCGATGGGGTTACAGTCGACCGCCTGGTCGCCGTACTTCGTGTAGTAGCCGGTCATCGCCTCGGCGCGGTTCCCGGTGCCGAGGACGACCCGGTTCTCGGCGTTAGCGACGAAGTAGTTCAACACGGCGCGGGTGCGGACGTAGACGTTCCCGGCCGCCATCTGGTCCGTCGCGGCCTCCGGGACTGCGTCGAAGAAGGCCTCCGCGATCGGCTGGATCTCGATCACGTCGTACTCGACGCCGAGGTCGTGGGCGACGCGCTCCGCGTCGCTCATCACGTCCGCGTCGTTCACCGCCGAGGGCATCGTGAGGCCGTGGAGGCCGTCCTCGCCGAGCGCCTCGACCGCGAGGTGGGCGGTGAGCGTCGAGTCGATACCGCCCGAGAGGCCGAGGACCGCACCCTCGGCGCCCGCGTCGTCGACGACGTCGCGGATGAACGAGACGATGCGCTCGCGGGTCGCCGCAAGTTCGTCGTCCGAGAGGCGGAGGTCGAGCGGGGGGTCGTCCGACAGCAACACCGACTGCTCCGATGCGTGGCTCATACGTCTATTGAGGGGCCGCAGCGATTAATACCTCCGCGTTGGCCCCGTGAACTGGACGCGTGTCGGGTTCTGTCCGGTCGCCGGCGGACGCCCGGAGGGGTCGCCTACAACAGCCCCTCGCGCTCGGCGAGCAGGAGCCCTTCGAGCGTCGCGTCGTTCGTCGGGGGCTCCCGGGCGATGTCCAGCGCCTCGTCGACCGGGACCGCTCGCGGCGCGAGGAACTCGTTGCTGTCGTGGTCGACGTCGACCGGCTCCAACCCTTCGGCGAACACGTAGCCGCGCGTGTGGCGCAACACGCCCGTCGAACACCACACCTCCTGGAGCAGCGACGTCGAGGACGGCGCAAAGCCGGTCTCCTCGGCGAGTTCGCGCGCACCGGCCTCGGTGTAGGACTCGCCGGACTCGACGATTCCGGCCGGGAGCTCCAGCTGCGTGTTCCGCACGGTGGGCCGGTACTGCTCGACGAACAGCACCCGGTCGTCGGCGACCGCGACGATCACCGTCGCGGGCGACAGCTCCGCCCAGTAGTACTTCTTCGCCGTGCCGTCGGGCTGCTCGACGCGGTCGTAACCGCCGACGAACCACCCCTCGTCGTACTCGACGACGACCTCCTCCACCGGCCACTCGGGCTCGCCCGGCAGCGAGTGGTTGCGCCCGTCGGAGAACGCGGGGAGCTCGCGGAGGTCGGCGGCCGGCGCGTCGGCGCCGGCGGGTCCCTCGTCCGCGCCGGGCGCCCCGTCTTCGTCCGTCACGGGCGGACCACCTCGGCGTGGTACACCTCGCCGCCGCGGCGCACCCGCACGCCGGTCTCGGTCGAGGCGTTCGGCACCTGTTGGGTGAGCGCGTCGACCTCGTCGAACGGGGTGTGGGTGAACCACTCCTTCATCCCGTACGGCCCGGCCTGGTAGCCGTCGGAGCGCCCGTCAGGGCTCTCTATCGCACCGATCAGGTACGGGTACCGGCGGTCGGAGACGTTGTTCACGTCGGCGGCGGTGCCGTTCGTCTCGATCGGCTCGACGCTGAGGTAGTAGGGGTCGCCGCTCCCGAGGTAGCTCGGGAGCGCGCCGAGCGCGAGCAGCGCGACGACGACGAGAACGATGGCGATGAGGAGGTTCCGGGTGACCCGGCGCATGGTCGCCGTAGGGTCCCGCGGGGAATACCGGTTTCGGCCGACCGGACCGCGGTCGGCGGGACGCGACCGCGTGGGTGACGACTCGCGGTGACGCGACCGCGACGGCGGCGACTCACGGCGAGAGGGCGGCGACGCGTTTTAGCCCGAGGCCGCCTTGTTCGCGGTATGGAGTACCGGTTCGAGCTGGCGTTGTGCGCCGCGCTCGAATCGCCTGACCGGGTCGTCGCCCGCCAGCTCGGGGCGGGCGTCGAGACGCCCGGCGCGCGCATCGTCGATGTCTGTCTGCTGTCGCCGGGACCCGGCTTCGACGACCGCGCCGCGATCAGCGCCGAGCGGATCCCCGGTCCGGCCGTCGAGGCCGCGGTCGGCCCGGGCGAGGCCGTCCCCGTCGCCGACGCCTTTGACCTCCCGCCGGACCGGGCCGCAGCCGTCGTCGACCGCGCGGTCGAGGTCGGCTACCTCGAACGCGAGCGGCGGAACGGCCGGGAGGTCGTCCGCGCGACCGCGCGCTACCCGGACGACTGGGTGGGCGAGCTCGTCGCCGTCGAGAACAAGCCCGACCTCGGGACGCCGGGCGACCTGGAGGCGCAGCTCCGGTACGACGCCGCGCTCGGACTCTTCGACGAGGTGGTCCTCGCCACCGCCTCGTACGTCACCCGCGCGCACCTCAATCGGATCCCGGACGCGGTCGGCGTCTGGCGGTTCGACCCGGAGACGGGCGAGCGCGAGGTCGTCCGCGAGCCGACGCCGCTCGACCCGGCGGCGCCGGGCGTCGAGATCCGCGACGAGCGGCCCTCCCGCACGGACGTGGCGCTCGTCGGCCCCGAGGCGAAGGCCCGCAAGCGGCGGCGGGTCGCCGAGCGCGCCTACGGGAAGGGGTGGCGCCCCGACCCGCCGGCGTGCGCGCACGGCGAGACGACCGCCGACGGGCGACCGCGCTGCGCGCACTTCGACCGCGTCGTCGACCCCGGCCGCGAGTGCGGAGGCGGGTGTCCCGCGTTCGAGGCGGCCGACCGGCCGGCGGCCGAGCGCGACGGCCTCCGCGACGAACGGACGGCGTGGGTCGCGGCTCCCGAGGGGGACGGCCCGCGCCGTCAGTCCGGGCTCTCACGGTATCTGTGAGAACGCTTATACGGCGAGGGCGGGTCTCTCCGGTATGGACGAGATCGAAGACGTCTTCGTCGCGCGACTGATGTCGACGGACCTCCACACGGTGACGCCGGACACGTTGGTCGAGGACGCGGCCGCGGTGCTGCTCGAAAACGACATCAGCTCCGTGCTGGTCGTCGACGACGACGGCGACCTCGTCGGGATCCTCACCTCGACGGACTTCGTCGACATCGTCGCCAAGAGCCAACCGAAAGCCGAGACGACCGTCGAGCGGTACATGACGCGCGACCCGATCACCACCGGCGCGCAAGACGACGTGTCGGCGGTCGCCGCGACGATGCTGGAACGCGGGTTCCACCACGTCCCGGTCGTCGACGGGAAGACCCCCATCGGCATCATCACCACCTCCGACTTCGCCGCGTACGTCTCCTCGCCGGAGTCGGTCTCCGCGTAGGGCCCGCGGGTCGGCGTCCGGTCGGCGGTCGCTCCGCGCGTCTCCGTCGCGAGGCGTCCGCGACCGCGACAAGTGACGCCACTTCCTGTGGCCGTATTACCCCGGAACGCGTACGGTGGTCCGTGTCCGATCACCTACACCTCAACCTCTTCACCATGACCTCGGTGGAGCACGTCTCGCCCGGGTCGTGGCGGTACCCCGGCGACCGGTCGGCGGACTACGCCGACCGCGAGTACTGGACCGAGGTCGCGCGCACCGCCGAGCGCGGCGGCTTCGACGCGGTGTTCTTCGCCGACGTGCGCGGAATCTACGACGTGTACGGCGACGACCGCGAGACGGCCGTCGAGCGGGCGGTCCAGACGCCAGCGAACGACCCGCAGCTGGTCGTGCCCGCGATGGCGGAGGTCACGGACGACCTCGGCTTCGCGGTGACGCGCTCGACGACGTACACCCACCCCTACCAGCTGGCGCGGGAGTTCTCGACGCTCGATCACCTCACCGACGGCCGGGTGGCGATCAACGTCGTCACCTCGTACCTGGAGTCGGCCGCGGCGAACCTCGGCCTCGACGATCGGATGGACAAGGAGACGCGCTACGACCGCGCCGACGAGTTCCTCGACGTCTGCTACGAGCTGTGGGAGGAGTCGTGGGAAGACGACGCGGTCGAGGCCGACCGCGAGGCCGGGCGGTACAGCGACCCGGAGAAGGTCCACGCGATCGATTACGAGGGCGATCACTTCTCTGTGCCGGGGCCGCACGGCTGCGAGCCGTCGCCTCAGCGCACCCCCGTCGTCTACCAGGCCGGTTCCTCCGACTACGGCCGGTCGTTCGCCGCGCGCAACGCCGAGGCCGTCTTCGCCAGCCAGCCGACCGAGGAGGGCGCCGTCGAGTACATGTCGGACGTGAAGTCGCGCGCGGCCGACGCCGGGCGCGACCCCGAGAGCCTCCGCTTTTTCATCGGCGTGGTGCCGATCGTCGGCGAGACGCAGGCGCTCGCGGAGGCGAAGCACGCGGAGTACAAGCGGCACGTCGACGTCGAGGCGACGCTCGCGCTGCTGTCCGGCTTCCTCGACATGGACCTATCCGAACTCGACCCCGACCAGAAGGTCGAACACATCGAGACGGACGCGATCCAAGGGACGATGAACGCGTTCACGAAGGCGCAGCCGGACCGCGAGTGGACGGTCCGCGAAGTCGCGGAGTTCTGCGGGCTCGGCACCACCTCGCCGAAGATCGTCGGCACCCCGGAGGTGATCGCCGACGAGCTCCAGCGCTGGCACGAAGAGGTCGGCGTCCACGGGTTCAACGTCAAGGAGGTCGTCCGCCCGGACTCGCTCGTCGACTTCGTCGACCTCGTCGTCCCGGAGCTCCGCGAGCGCGGGCTCGTCCCCCCGGCCGACGCCGAGCCGCCGGGTGAGACGCTCCGCGAGCGACTCCTCGGCGAAGGACAGACGCGGCTCCGCGCCGACCACCCCACCCGCCAGTAGCGGGAGAGAGTCCGCCGCCGAGTCGACGGGACCGGACTGCAGTCGGGCTGTTTCGGTTCCTGTTGGTCACGTGTTGTGAACATCTTGCCGCTAGCTAATACGATAACGCTGCCGCCCCCGGCACGCTTAAGTATCTACCTCCGCTTGTTTCAGGTGACGCTTCGCTTGGAGGGCCGAAGCGTCAGCGGGGACCTACTGAACGACACGCTCGTGCCACCTTTTCCCGGCACGGGCGTGCCGTTCGTTCCTTTGACTCCCGAGCTACGGGTGTTCCGTCCGTTTGCGACGACGGCGTGGTAGTGGTGGAAGCGCTCGTCACCGACCGGTGCGCCCAGCGGCGTCGCACTCGCGCGCGGCGGTGGATGTGGCCGACGGGCGCCAACCGATCGTTTCAGAGGTTCTCTTGCTGGTACGCGCCGTCGTACGTCCCGTCGTGATCGGCCTCTGCGAGCACCAGCTGCGCGATCCGCGCGCCCGGCTCGATCTCGATCGGGTGTCCCACGTCGAGGCGCCCCTCGCCGACCCCCTCGTAGCCCGCGTCCCACACCGCGGTGTCGAGGGTACAGGCGTTCCGCAGCAGCGTCGAGCGCGGGAGGACGAAGCCGATCCGCTCGTCCGGGATCCGCACCGGCTCGCCGTACCGGACGACGTAGCTCCCGCGTTCGAGCCGGTAACAGTCGCCCCGCGGCTCCAGTTCCCGGCGCTCGCCCACGCGCTTCCCGTCGCGCCCGAGCCGGCCCGGTTCCGCCTGTTCGAACAGCGCGTCGACGGTGAGGTCGACGCCGTTCGGCTGTCGCTGCGCGTCGTCGAGGTCGGCGCCGGCCGCGGAGAGCGCCGCCGCGACCGCGGCTCCCGAATCGAACATGCGCGTCCGGAACCGCGGCCGAGCCTAAACGGTGTCGACCGCGCCGCGGGTCGCTCGCGCGGAAAGCGGCAGCTCTCGCCGGAGGCGCGGAGACGGTGGTTTTCGGCCGTTTCAGGCGTTTAATGACCTAAAATACTCGGCACGGCTACGTATTTCACGGTGTATGGTACCACTGTGAGTTCACAGCGAACGTTGCCGCATCGGACGATCTAACACGGTCGATCTTCGGGAAACTCGCGGGTTTTATATCCACGGGAGAGCCAACTGCGGATGATATGGGACAAACGATTACAGAGAAGATCCTCGATGAGCATCTCGTCGAGGGCGAGCTGACGCCCGGCGAGGAGATCGGCATCGAGATAGACCAAGTGCTGACGCAGGACACCACGGGGACGATGGTGTGGCTCCAGTTCGAGGCCCTCGAAATGGACGAGGTCCAGACGGAGCTGGCCGCGCAGTACTGCGACCACCAGACGTACCAGTTCGACTTCAAGAACACTGACGACCACCGCTTCCTCCGCTCCGCGGCCGGCACGTACGGCGCGTACTTCTCGCGGCCCGGCAACGGTATCTGCCACCAAGTCCACAAGGAGAACTTCGCGGCGCCCGGCAAGACGCTGCTCGGCTCCGACTCGCACACGCCGACCCCCGGCGGGCTCGGCCAGCTCGCGATCGGCGCCGGCGGGCTCGACATCGCCGTCGCGATGGGCGGCGGCCCCTACTACGTCGAGATGCCGGAGGTCGTCAACGTCCACCTCGAGGGCGAGCTCCCCGAGTGGGCGACCGCGAAGGACATCGCGCTCCACCTGCTCGGCGAGCTGACCGTCAAGGGCGGCGTCGGCAAGATCTTCGAGTACACCGGCCCCGGCGCCGAGAAGCTCACGATCCCCGAGCGCACCACGATCACGAACCTCGGCACCGAGCTCGGCGCCACCTCCTCGATCTTCGCGACCGACGAGAAGACGAAGGACTGGCTCGCGCGCCAGGACCGCGAGGACGAGTTCGTCGACCTCCAGCCCGACGAGGACGCGGAGTACGCGGAGACGATCGAGATCGACCTGACCGAGCTCGAGCCGCTCGTGGCCGCCCCCTCGATGCCCGACAACGTCGCCCCCGTCAGCGAGTACGAGGGCACCGACGTCGAGCAGGTCATCGTCGGCTCCTGTACCAACGGCGCCTACGAGGACATCCTCCCCAGCGCGAAGATGCTGGAGGACCGCGAGGTCGCCAAGCAGACCGAGATGATCGTCGCGCCCGGCTCGAAGCAGGCCTCCGAGATGCTGGCACGCGAGGGCTGGACCGCGGAGATGATGGCGGCCGGCGTCAACTTCTCCGAGGCGACCTGCGGCGCGTGTATCGGCATCGGTCACGTGCCCGCCTCCGACTCCGTCTCGCTGCGCACCTTCAACCGCAACTTCGAGGGCCGCTCGGGCATCGAGGACGACTCCGTCTTCCTCTGCTCGCCCGAGGTCGCCACCGCGGCGGCCATCACCGGCGAGATCGTCGACCCGCGTGACCTCGCGGACGAGCTCGGCGACCTCGAAGCGCCCGGTCTCGAAATGGGTACGAAGTACGGCCCCGGCATGGGAGAGGACGACTCCGACATCATCTCGCCCGACGAGGCGATCGACGACGGGCTCGTCAAGGGTCCGAACATCGGCGACGTGCCGCTGAAGGACGACATCGACGTGGACGGCGGCGAAGCCCTCCTCAAGATGGAGGACAACATCACCACCGACCACATCATCCCGGCGACGGCGGACATCCTGAAGTTCCGCTCGAACATCGAGAAGCTCTCCGAGTTCACGCTCTCGCGCGTCGACGACACGTTCGCCGACCGCGCGCTCGACGCCGACGGCGGCGTCCTCGTGGCCGGCGAGAACTACGGCCAGGGCTCCTCGCGCGAACACGCCGCGCTCTGTCCGATGTACCTCGGCATCGAGGCCGTCTTCGCGCAGAGCTTCGCCCGCATCCACAAGGCGAACCTGTTCAACTTCGGGATCGTCCCGCTGGCGATCGACGAGGAGACGTACGAGGAGATCGACCAGGGCGACGACCTCGAAATCGTCGACGACGTGCCCGCGGGCGTCCGCTCCGGGCAGGAGGAGTTCACCGTGAGCGTCAACGGCGAGTGGGAGTTCACCGCCGACCTCGACGCCTCCGAGCGCGAGCGCGACATCCTCGCGGCCGGCGGCAAGCTCTCGTGGGTCAAACAGCAGCACGCCGACGGCGGCTCCGGCGCAACGCCGGCCGACGACTGACGCCGCGACCGCGCGGCCGAACCCGACTTTCTTTTTTCGCTCCTCACCAGCGGCGGCGACGCGCCCGACGCGGCGAGATCGAGGCGGACCCGTCGGTGGGCGGTCGGAAAGAGATGTAGAAAACGCCGGCGGCGTCAGCGGGCCGCGGCGGCGACGCGTTCGCGCTCCTCCTTCTGCGAGATGGAGTAGGAGCCCTCGACGTCGTAGTCGGCGGCGGCGACGAGTTCGTTCGCGAGCGCCTCGGCGGCGGCGGTCGTCGACTTGTACGTCGCGCTCGCGACGGCGTCGGAGATGAAGAGCAACGCCTGATCGACGCGGCGCTGGGGCGCGACGTCGACCGCCTTCGGGACGGAGATGCCGCCGTACTTCAGGCGGACGGTCTCCTCGCGGGGCGCGGCGTTCTCGACGGCGCTCACGAGGATCTGGACCGGGTTCTCCTCGGTCCGGTCGTGAACGATGTCGAAGGCGTCGCGGACGATCCGCGTCGCCTGCTGTTTCTTCCCGGTGTTCTCCTCGGTCTGCATCAGGCGGTTGATCAGCCGCTCGACCAGGGAGATCTCCGACTTCTTGAACTGCTTCGACGCGTGGCGGCCCATCGTGTGCGCGATGGGCGTCACCGTCATGTACCGCTTCGTCGAGGGATCCTCGTAGGCGATCTCGGTGACGTCCCAGACGCCGAACAGCTTGGCGTTCTCGTTGGCGGCCTCGCTCGACGCGGGCGCGTCCGGGTCCGGCTCCTCGGCGGCGACGTCCTCCTCGGACGGCGCCTCGGTTTCCTCGCCGCTCATCTGACCGGCTTCTCCGCGTTGCCGCGAACCAGTTCGATCATCGACACGCCGTTGACCTTCTCGACTTTGTAGTTGACGCCGGAGAGGTCGCCCATCGCGCGACCCTTCGCGCCGCCGATCCCGGCGATCGTGACCTCGTCGTGCTCGTCGATGAACGAGATCGCGCCGTCACCGGGGCAGAACGCGGTGACCTGCTTCCCGTTTTTGATGAGCTGAACCCGGACGCACTTTCGGATCGCCGAGTTCGGCTGCTTTGCCTCGATGCCGACCTTTTCGAGGACGATGCCGCGCGCCTGCGGGGCACCCTCCAGGGGGTCGGACTTCGTCTTGAGCCCGCGCTCGCGCCGAGCGTACTCGGAGTCGGACCAGCGTCGCTTCTGCCGGTCCTTTTTGAGCTTACGGGCCGCGTACTTGCCGTTCGCCATCGTACGTCTACTTCCGAACGGAGCTACTTAAGCGTCGTCTTTCGCCGCCGCGAAACGCCCTCAGNNCTGAGGGCGTTTCGCGGCGGAACGACGGGCGCAAAACAACGTTGAGGCGATAAGCCGCCGAGAGACGCGTTCGTTCTCCGGTCAAAGCCGGCGGAAGAGTGCGCGGGTTCGGGCGCCCTCGGCGCGCGAACCGGGGGACCCGGGACGACCGGCGGAGCGTCGCTCCCCTCAGGTCAGCTGTACGTCGTCGACGTCGTAGTGACGCTCGGCGAGCCGGCGGGCGGTCTCGATGTTCGCACCCTCCGCGCCGATGGCGACGCCGCGGTCCGCCTCCGGAACCTCGACGTACGCCACGCGGTCGTTCTGCTCCGAGATGGTGACCGCGTTGACGGCCGCCGGCGCGAGCGTGCTCGCGACGAACGCCTCGGCGGTGTCGGCGTCCTCGACTAGTTCGATCGACTTGTCGAGCCGCCGCTCCGCCTCCGTGACGGTCTCGCCGGCCTGCCCGATCGCGGCCGCCATCTCGCCCGCGGGTACCACGAACACGAGCCGGTCGCCCTCCACGAGGCAGTCGGTCGGCGTGACGCCGGTCAGCTCGTCGAACCGACCGATGTAGCGCCGCGCCTCGTCGGAGAGCTCGACGCGCATTAGTCGTCGCTCACGACGCGCGACCCCATCCGGAGGTCGACGTCGCCGGTCCCCATCGAGATGGGCTTGCCGGCGATGACGTTCTCGATGACCCCGTCGAGGTCGTCGTACTCGCCGTGGATCGCGGCGTCGAGCAGGTGGTTCACCGTCACCTCGAACGCCGCGCGCGCGAGCACCGAGTCCTTGTTGCCGGAGATGCCGTGCCGGCCGATGGACTCGATCTCGCCGTTGTTCGTCATGATGTCGGCGACGAGCATGAGGTGGCGGACGTTCACGTCGTCGAGCCCCTGCTCTTCGAGCGTGTTCTTCGTCTCGTCGATGATCGTCTCGCGGGCCGCCTCGACGCCGAGGTTGCGGTAGATCTCGTGGATGTTGTTACACGTCGTCCGCGAGGCGTCGACGCCCTCGATGTCGAGGGTGTCGCCGAACGCCGACCCCTCGGTGTAGAGGACGAACTCCTCGTCGCCGTCGATCTCCTCTTTGCGGATGACGACGCGCTCGATCTCTTCGATCCCCTTGAAGACGATCTCCCGGAGCCGCTCGACGAGTTGGAGCAGCTCGCGGTAGCTCGGCTCGTTGGGGCCGAACTCGATCACGGTGCCGGCCTGCCGGGCGTCGACGCCTAACGCGTCCTCGATCGTCTCGGCGATGATCCCCGCGATCTCCGTCGGGTCGGAGTGGGTGGGCCACCGCTCCAAGAGGGTGTCGTCGTTTAAGTCGATCCGGACCAGCATGTCCGCGACGTTGGTCGATACGTCGCCGAGCGCGAGGATGCGCGTCGCCTCGATCGACCAGACGACCTCGTGGGCCTTCTCGCGGTCCGTCGCGTACTCCCCGTCGAGGTGGACCGTCATCATCGGCGTGTCCGGCGTCTTCCGGGCGTCCACCAGCTCGATGAGTCGGGGGAGCCCCTGCGTGACGTCGATTTCTGCGACGCCAGCGTAGTGAAAAGTATTCATTGTCATCTGAGTACCGGGTTCACCAATCGATTGGGCAGAAACAGTGCCCACAGGGTCCAAGGGATCAACCCGCGTCTGCTCGTAGCGGTTCTCGACGCCCTCGGCGATGTCGGTCGCCTGCTCGATGGTGACCTCGCCGGCCTCCTCGGCCTTCCGGTCTATCGCCTCGTACACCTTCGTCCTGAGTCGGCGGGGGAGCTCGGTCGCCTCCACGACCGCCTCCATGTCGTCGGTGACGTTGTCGTACTCAGTCATCGGACTCCACCCCCGGCCCGCCGGCCTTGTTGAGCCCCGGCCCGGCGTGCTCCGAGAGGTTCGTCGGCGGCTCGCGCTCGCCGAGGAACCGCTCCTTCTCCTCGTCGGAGGCGAACTCCGCGTCGACCACGCGGTCAACGATCCCCTCGACGTCGATGCCGTCCTCCTCGCCGGAGGAGACCTTCACGGGCGAGGTGCCGTCCTCGCCGAACTCGAACTGGACGATCCGGCCCGAGGTGTCCCGGACCGTGCCGTCGTACTGCGCCTCCAGCTCGGAGAGCGCGTTGATGAGCCGACGCTGGAGGTAACCGGACTTGGAGGTCCGGACCGCCGTGTCGACGAGCCCCTCGCGGCCGCCCATCGCGTGGAAGAAGAACTCCTGCGGGGTGAGCCCGCCGCGGTAGGAGTTTTCCACGAAGCCGTGCGCCTCAGAGGAGAGGTCGTTCGGTCGGTAGTGCGAGAGCGTCCGGTCCTCGTAGCCGCGGTTGATCCGCTCGCCGCGGACCGCCTGCTGGCCGACCGACCCGGCCATCTGCGTCAGGTTCAGCATCGAACCGCGGGCGCCCGAGCGCGCCATCACGACCGCCGGGTTGTCGTCGCCGAAGTGCTGGTCGGCGATCTCCCCGGCCGAGTCGCGGGCCTTCCCGAGCGTCTGCATGATCTTCATCTCGAGCGTCTCGTCGACGCCGCGGCCCGGCAGCGACTCCAGCTCGTCGGCCTCGTACGTCGCGATGAGCTCCTGAACGCGGTCGTAGGCGCTCTCGATCGCTTCGTCGACCTGCTCTTCGGCCTCCGGCGGGATCGACTCGTCGTCGATCCCGATCGAGAACCCGAAGTTCATGATCGCGCGCATCGCCAGCGACGCGATCTCGTTGATGAACACGCGGGCGCGGGTCTCGCCGTACTCCTTCGTGAGCATGTCGACGACCTCGCCGCCGAACGCGCCGACCGCGTCCTCGTCGATGGTCCCCTCTATCAGCTGTCCGTCCTCGATGACGACGCTGTCGCCGGCCGAGGAGGTAAAGGAGAGGTCGAGGTCGTCCGGGAGCAGCTCCGAGAACAGCGTCCGGCCGGTCCAGAACTCGCGGCCGTCGTCGTCGACGCCGTCCGCCTCGGGCAGTTCGTCCACGCGCGTGGCGCGGAGCAGGTCCAGCGCCTGCGTCTCCGTGAACTCGGGGTTCGAGTGGGTGAGCAGGTAGGTGCCGGAGATGTGGTCCTGGATCGCGCCGATGATGTTCCCGCCGAACCGGGGCGAGAGGATCTGCTCTTGGACGCGCATGAGGACGCGGGCCTCGGCGCGGGCCTCCTCGTTTTGGAGCGCGTGCATGTTCATCTCGTCGCCGTCGAAGTCGGCGTTGTACGGCGGGCAGACGACAGTGTTGAGCCGGAACGTCTTGTACGGCATCACCACGACCTCGTGGGCCATGATGGACATCCGGTGGAGCGACGGCTGTCGGTTGAAGATCACGATGTCGCCGTCCACGAGGTGGCGGTTCACCTCCCAGTCGGCCTCGACCTTCTCGGCGAGCTCCTCGCAGTTCTTCTCGGTCACCTTCAGCCGGCGGCCGTCGGGACGGCGCACGTAGTTCGCGCCGGGGTGGGCCTCGGGCCCGTTGCGTACGTACTGCCGCGCCTCCTCGACGTTGCGCTCGGTGACGTTGAGCGTCTGGGTCATCTCCTTGGCGACCCGGTCCGGAACGCCGACCTCGTTCAGCGAGAGGGTCGGGTCCGGCGAGATGACGGTCCGGGCGGAGAAGTTGACGCGCTTCCCGGAGAGCGAGCCGCGGAAGCGGCCCTCCTTCCCTTTCAGCCGCTGACTGAGGGTCTTGAGGGGACGGCCGGAGCGGTGTCGCGCCGGCGGTGTCCCGCTGATCTCGTTGTCGACGAAGGTTGTGACGTGGTACTGGAGCAGCTCCCAGAGGTCCTCGATGATCAGCTGCGGGGCGCCGGCCTCGCGGTTCTCCATGAACCGCTGGTTGATCCGAATGATGTCGACCAGCTTGTGGGTGAGGTCGTCCTCGGAGCGCTGGCCGTTGTCGAGCGTGATCGAGGGACGAGTGGTCACCGGCGGGACCGGGAGCACCGTCAGGATCATCCACTCGGGGCGGGAGTGCTCGGAGTCGATGCCGAGGACCTCGAGGTCCTCGTCCGGGATGTCCTCGAACCAGTCGCGGATGTCCGAGGGCATCAGCTTGTTCATGTCCTCCTCAGTGAGGTCGACGTCCAGCGCCTTCTCGATGGCGCGGCGGTCCTCCTTGCGCGGGCGGAACTCGCCGGCCATGATCTCGTTGATCCGGTCGACGGCGATGTCCGTCTTCTCGGCGAGCTCCTGCGGCGAGGTGCCCGGGTCGTCCTCCTCCTCATCGGGCTGCATCGCGGCCGCGATTCGCTCGGAGTAGTCTCCGGAGAGCACGTCCTGAACCTCGTAGTAGGTGGTCGGCTTCTCGTGTTTGATGTCCGCCTGCGGCTCGCCGCAGAACGGACACGTCGACGCCTTGCGGGCCTGCCGGACGGCGGCCTTCAGCACGTCGTGTTCGTCGTCGCCGAGCTCCTTCGCCCGCTCGTAGCGGTCGCGGAACTCGTCGCGCTGGGCGTCGTCCAAGGCGAGCCGACCGCACTCGCGGCACGTCGAGCGCAGCAGCCGCCGGATGAGCTTCGTGAAGCCCACGTGGATGACCGGCGCGGCCAGCTCGATGTGGCCGAAGTGGCCGTTACAGGAGCCGGAGTGGGAGCCGCAGGTCCGGCACTCCAGGCCGGGGTCGATGACCCCCAGTCGCGGGTCCATCAGCCCCATGTCGATCGGATAGCCGTCGTCGTCGTACGTGTCGGCCGTGATCACCTTCGTCGCGGACATGTCCCGGTACGTCTCCGGGTCCATGAGGCCGAAGTCGATCCCGCCGAGCACTTTCGGTGTTTGCATTGACATCTAAATCGCGTCCTCCAGTTCGAGTTTCGGTCGGATGCCGAGGGCGATCATCTCGTCGAGCAGCAGCTTGAACGCGTAGCTGACCTCCAGCTCGTGGATGTCGTCCTCGTCGCCCGTGACCGGGTCGTACACGCGGCGCTGCTCGCGGTCCTCGACGGCGACGAGCCCGGTCTCCGCTGAGACGTGGACCGTTTCGGCGTCAGAGGACTCCAGCAGCCGCTCGTTGAGCACCATCGACGCGCCGTGGCCGATGATCGTGTCGCGCTCCATCTCCCCGACGCGCAGCCCGCCCTCGCGGGCGCGCCCCTCGGTCGGCTGGCGCGTGAGCACCTGGACCGGCCCGCGCGAGCGGGCGTGGAGCTTGTTCGACACCATGTGGTACAGCTTGTGGTAGAAGATCGTCCCGACGAAGATCTCGGCGTCGATCTTCTCGCCGGTGACGCCGGAGTACATGACCTCCTTGCCGGAGGACTCGAAGCCGTACTCCTCCAGCTGACCGCGGAGCTCCTCCTCGTCTTCCCCCTGGAACGGCGTCCCGTCGACGCGCGAGCCGCGGAGCGAGCCGACCTTCCCGCCGAGCATCTCCAGCACGTGGCCGACCGTCATCCGCGACGGCAGCGCGTGCGGATTCATCACGAGGTCCGGGACGACCCCCTCCTCGGTGAACGGCATGTCCTCCTGGGGCGCGAGGTGGCCGACGACGCCCTTCTGTCCGTGTCGGGACGCGAACTTGTCGCCCAGTTCGGGGACGCGCTGGTCGCGCACCTTCACCTTCGAGAGCTTGGAGCCGTCCTCGCCTTCCATCAGCGTCACCGTGTCGACGACGCCCGATTCGCCCGAGCGCATCGTCACGGAGGTCTCGCGGCGCTTCTGCGGTGAGAGCCCGCCCATGTCGTCCGGCTCTTCGAGGAAGCGCGGCGGACTGGTCTTCCCGAGCAGGACGGACGACTCGTCGACCTTCGTCTCGGGGTTGACGAGGCCGTCCTCGTCGAGGTGGGTGTACGCGTCCTCGCCGCGCGCGCCGCGAACGTCCTGGTCCGGAATCTCGAAGCGGTCCTCCTGGCCGCCGGGGTACCGGCGCTCCTCGCCCTCGTAGGTCCGGAAGAAGTGCGATCGGGTGAGCGCGCGGTCGACGGAGCCCTGGTTCATCACCAGCGCGTCCTCGATGTTGAAGCCCTCGTAGGACATCACGGCGACGACGAAGTTCTGCGCCGCCGGCCGCTTGTCGAAGCTGATCTGGTCGGACGTCTGCGTCTTCACCATCGCCAGCTGCGGGTAGTGTAGGAGGTGCTGACGCGTGTCCGGCCGGATGCGGTAGTTGGCCGAGGGGAGCCCGAGCGACTGCTTCATCATCCCCGCGCCCATGGTGATCCGCGGGCTCGCGTTGTGCTCGGGGTACGGGATCATCCCCGCGCCGATGCCGAAGACGAGCTGCGGGTCGATCTCGAGGTGCGTGTGGTCCTCGGTCACGTCCTCCTCGTCGACCGCGACGAGGATGTCCTCCTCCTCCTCCGCGTCGATGAACTCGACGTAGCCGCGCTCGACGAGGTCCTCGAACTCGACGTCGCCGCGTTCGAGGGCCTCGATCTCCTCGTCGCCGAGGAGCGGCTCGCCGTTCTCGACGACGATGAGCGGGCGTCGCGCCCGCCCCGCGTCGGCGTTGACGATGACCTCGCGGGTCCGGTCTTTCACCGAGACGTTCACCATCTCCGAGACGTCGCCGCGGCGGCGCGCCTCGCGTATCTGTTCGGCGAGCTCGTCCGGGTTCTCGTGGGTGCCGACGAGGCTCCCGTTGACGTACACCTTCGCTTCGCGTTCTGCTTGTGCCATGATCAGTCGTCCGCCGTCTGTCGTTCGACGCCCTCGATGCCGGGGATCCCCTCGACACCCATCGACGCCAGTTCTCGTTTCAGCCCCTGTTCGTCCTCAACCGTCTGCGAGAGCTCCATCGCCTGCGCGAAGTTCTTCACGAGCCCGCAGTTCGGCCCCTCCGGCGTCTCGGAGGGACAGATGCGACCCCACTGGGTCGCGTGGAGGTCCCGCGCCTCGAAGTGCGGCTGCGACCGCGACAGCGGCGAGCGCAGGCGCCGCAGGTGCGAGAGCACGCCCATGTAGTCGGTCCGGTCGACGAGCTGGGAGACGCCCGAGCGGCCGCCGACCCAGTTCCCCGTCGCGATCGGGTGTTCGAGGCGCTCGGTCAGCACGTCGGAGCGGACCACCGTGTTGACGGTGAGCTGCCGGTTCCGCATGTTCGCGCGCTCCAGCTGGTACTTCACGTCGCGCGCCAGCTTGTTGAGAGCGGTCCGGAACAGGTCGCGCATCAGGTCGCCGGAGACCTTCAGGCGCTTGTTCGCGTAGTGGTCCTTGTCGTCGGCCTCGCGGCGGTCGAGAGCGAGCTCGAAGCACGCCTCGGCCATCCGGCAGAGGTAGTACGCCTTGTTGATCCGCACGTCCTCCTCGTCGACGCCCTCCTCGTGGAGGTGCGGGAGGAGGTAGCGGTCGATGACGTAGTTCGCCCGCTTGAGCTGGTAGTTCTTCCCCTGACCGCTCGCGACGCGCTCGCCGAGGGTCTCGATTGCCTCCTCGGTCGTCTGGACCGAGGCCTCCTCTAAGTTCTCCAGCATGAACTTCACGATCTCGGGGTCGTCCGAGACGCGGTGGACGATCTCCTCGTCGGATTCGAGCCCGAGCGCGCGGACGAGCGTCACGAAGTCGATGGATCCGGAGACGGAGGGGAACGACACTTCGAGCAGCCCCTCGCGGTTGCGTTCACAGAGCACTAAGGCGCGGTAGCCCCGGCGCTGGGAGAACGTCTTCGCGACCTGGATCTCGTCGCCGTACTTCGAGTCGTACTCGGCGAGGATCTTGTTCGGCGCCAGGTCCTCCGAGGTCATCAGCACGCGTTCGGAGCCGTTGACGATGAAGTAGCCGCCGGGGTCGACGGGGTCCTCGCCGATGTCGATGAGCTCCTCGTCGGAGAAGCCCGCCATGTTACACTTGTCCGAGCCGACCATGATCGGCATCCGACCGACCTTCGTCTCGGTCGTGTCGACGACCTGCTCCGGTTCGTCCTCGCCGCCGCGGACGATGGACATCTCCATGAACACGGGCGCCGAGTAGGTGATGTTGCGGAGGCGCGCCTCCTGGGGATAGAGCAGCTCCTCGGAGCCGTCGGCCTCGCGGACGCGCGGGGTGACCATCCGCACGTCGCCGAGCTCGACGTAGACGGGCTCCTGGCCCTCCTTGTCGCCGATGTCCGTCTCGATCGTCTCCTTCTCGTCGACGACTTCCTGCATGCCGCGGTCCAGGAAGTTGTTGAACGAGCGGAAGTGGTGTTCGGCGAGCCGTTCGTCGGAGAAGTATTCGCGTGAAACCACGCGTCGGTCTTGCCTGTTCATGAGACGACCAGTCGATACACGACTGCCTCGTCGGTCGTGCGGGAGTCGCGGACGATCTTCACCACGTCCCCGACCTCGGCCTCGTCGGGGAGCGCGGGATCCGTGCGTTTGATCTTCGGTAAGTTCGTTTTCTTCACGTCGTACTCCGCCAGGACCTCTTCGACCTCCTCGGGGTCGTCGAGGAGGACGTGGTCCGGGACGAGTTCGTGTTGGCTTACGTCTACCATGGGTGCTGGTGGTGGGGAGAAGCTATCACGAGATACTACAGGTAGGTATATGCGCCAGCGTCATAAGACTTACCAAGCGCCGCCGCGCGCGGCTCACGGGTCGCGGGGCGTTCGACACTCCCACACACGCGAGGTTGACACAAAAGGATATCGGAGGCAACCCCCCTGTCACCGGACCCCATCCTCGTCGGCGATGACAAGCCTTATTTGCCAGACAGGGATACGAACTGGTACGACAAGCCCGGATGGTGTAGTGGCCCATCATACGACCCTGTCACGGTCGTGACGCGGGTTCAAATCCCGCTCCGGGCGTCCCCGGTTTCGGGGCGCTGTCGCTTGGTTGCCCGGATGGTGTAGTGGCCCATCATACGACCCTGTCACGGTCGTGACGCGGGTTCAAATCCCGCTCCGGGCGTTTCTGCTGTCGCAATTGCGAGCGAGGAGCGGTAGCGACGAGCGAGTACCGCGACAGCAGAAACCGTCGAAGGGATTTGAGTCAGGGAGTGAAGCGAGCGTAGCGAGCGGAACGACCGGGGTTCAAATCCCGCTCCGGGCGTTTCTGTCGACGCCGACTACGAGCGAGGAGCGATAGCGACGAGCGAGTCCGGCGTCGACCCATCTTCCGGGCTACAGGTCCAGTTCCGCCCGCAGGTCGTCGACGAGGGACTCGGTCTTCGCGTCCGGGTCCTCGTCGGTGTCGACCGGGGGGCGCCCGTCGTACGTCTCGTGGACCATCGAGACCCCCTCGGCGAGCGTGTCGAGGCCGTATCCGCCCTCCAGCACGTACGCGTGGGCGGCGCCGGCGTCATCGGCGAGCGTCCGGATCCGGTCGGTCAACAGCGCGTACCCCTCCGAGGAGACGCGCATCCGCGAGATGGGGTCGTGGCGGTGCGCGTCGAACCCCGCCGAGACGATCAGCAGGTCGGGGTCGAACCGATCGATCGCAGGCCCGATCCCCTCGTCGACGGCGTAGAGGTAGTCGGCGTCGCCGGCACCGGCCGCCAGCGGGAGGTTCACGGTCGTCCCGTCGCCGTCTCCCTCGCCGGTCTCGTCGAGGTCCCCCGTGTCCGGGTAGAGGCCGTCCTCGTGGATCGACGCGTAGAGGACGTCGCCGCGGTCGTAGAAGATGTCCTGCGTGCCGTTCCCGTGGTGCACGTCCCAGTCGAAGATCGCGACGCGGTCAGCGAGGTCCTCGTCAAGGGCGGTCTGGGCCGCGACGGCGGCGTTGTTGAAGAAGCAGAACCCCATCGCGTCGTCGGTGACGGCGTGGTGGCCCGGCGGGCGGCCGATCGCGAACGGGGTCTGCCGCGCGGTCGAGCCGTCGAGCGCCGCGCGGGCGGCCCACTGGGCGAGCCCGGCCGAGGTGAGCGCCTCGTCCCACGTCCCGTCGCTGGCAACGGTGTCGGGGTCCCAGCTGCCGCCGCCGTCTGCGACGAACGACTCCAGTTCGTCGACGTAATCGGGGTCGTGAACGGCCGAGACGGCCGCCTTCGCCGCGGGATCGGCCTCGACGTACTCGACGCCGTGCCGCTTCGCGAGACCGCGGCGGATCGCGCGGAGTCGGTCCGGGTTCTCCGGGTGTCGCTCGCCGGTGTCGTGGTCGAGACACCGCTCGCTGTAGCCAAACTGCATCTACTCGAACAACGCGAAGTACGTCTCGATGTCCTCGGCCTGTACGGTCCGTCGGTCCGCGTGCCGGGCCAGCGTCGCGGCCGCGCTCGCGACGTTGTCGGCGTAGTCTTCCAAAATGTCGGCCAGCGCGACGCGCGCGTCGACGCCGACCCGATAGCGGTCGTCGATCCGGAGTCGAGCGATCCGGTCGATGGGCGCGACCGGGAGCGTGAGATCCTCCCGGCCGACGACCTGCTCGACGCCGAAGTCCGCGGCCATCAGCGTCTTCCGGCCGTCCGCGGTCGCCTGCTCGGCCGCGTCGACGGCGAGCTCGGCGCCGTGCGATTGGATCCGTCGCGCGAGCTCCTCGGCGGCGTCCGCGCTGACGCGGAGTTCCCCCGCGTTCCGCCGGATGATCCCGTCGACCGGCGCGAACGGTAACTCGACACTCATACACACAGTCGCGTCCGTGTGTCGTATAACGCTTTCCGTTACCCGCTTTGCCGCCGGATCCGGACGGGCCGCCGCGGCGGTCGGGCGCGTCAGAAGACGTCGTCGGCGTCGATGGTCCCGTCGCGCTCCGGGCCGCGGACGGTTATCTCCTCGCCGAGCCGGAGGCTCGCGTCGGTGTCGACCGATTTCGTCTGCTGTCCGTCGTCGAGCACGACCGGGTCCCCGGTCTGGACGACCGTGCCGGTGAACTCGACGGCGCCGTCCGATCGCTCCGCCGCCGCGGTCGCCGCGCCGCCGCTCGCACCGCTCCCTTCCTCGTCGCCGGCCTCACCGGCGACGGCCTCGGCCGCCGCCTTCTTTCCGTCATCGGAGAAGGCACCGAGGCCGGTTTCGTTCGACCCGCCGCCGTCTCCGTCGCCCCCGGTGCTTCCGGCCCCGGACGCGCCGCCCGCGACGCCGGCCGCCGCGTCGCTCCCCTCGTCGAGGACGGAGACGGTCGAGCGCCAGTTCGCGGACGCCTCGAGGTCGTCCTGCCAGCCGTCCTGGATCTCGACGTCGGTGAAGACGACCCGGTCGGCCAGTTCGATCTCGCGGTCGGCCTTGTCGCCCCACAGCGCGACGCGGACCTCGCCGGTCTCGTCTTTGATCCGGACGTTGCGGACCTGTCCCTCGCTGCCGTCGTCGCGGTCGAACGTCCGCTTCGGGTCGGTCTCGATGACGCCGCCCCCGATGTCGACGGTCTGGCCGATCTCGAGGTCGGCGATGTCGGTGGTCTCCGGGACGTACTCGACGTCCTCGTCGACGCGCTCGACCGTGCCGCGGTCGCCGACGTGGAGCTCCAGGTCGCCGTCGCGCTCGCGGACGTAGCCGTCGCCGACCTCGACGACCTCGCCCGCCGCGAACTCCTCGGCGAGGTCGGCCTTCCCGTCCCAGAGCGTGACGCGCACGCGCCCCGTCTCGTCGCCGAGCGTGAGGTTGGCGACGCGTCCCTCGCTGCCGTCGTCGCGGTCGAACGTCCGGATCGAGTCGGTGTCTAACACCTGCCCCACGAGGTCCACGTCGGACGCCCCGAGCGTCAGGTCCTCGACGCGGTAGGTGTCGAGCACTTGGACGTCGACCTCGGCGTCCTCGTCCGGCTCGACCTTGTCCGCGCTCACTTCGAGGCCGCTGTACCCCTCCTTGGGACGGCCCATGACGCGGAGGACCTGCCCGACTTCGAGCTCCTCCTCGGCCGCCGCGGCCATGTCGTCCCACAGTGCGACCCGGACGGAGCCGGAGGCGTCGGCGACATCGACGTTACACACGCGACCCTCCTCCGCGTCCTCGTCGTCGCGCTCGAAGGTCCGGATCTCGCCGATGGCTGTCACCTTGCCGAGGAACTTCACTTCGTTCATCCCCGGTTCGATGTCGGCGATGGTGTCGGCCTCCTCGTCGCGCAGTTCGTGTGCGATGAGCATCGCGGCGGTCTCCTCGTCCGCGAGCCCGCCCATCTGCTCGACCTTGTCCTCGACGGCGGCCTCGAACTCCTCGAACTCGACGTCGGTGTCGAGGTCCTCGTACACCTCCTCTATGGCGCCCATACTCGTCCCTCCGTGGTCGACGGGTTCGCGCATAAGCGTTGCCGTTGGCCGGGGGTCGCGCCGGACACCCCCCGGTCGGCACGGGGACCGGAGCGGGTCGCGGTCGCGGCTCGAAAGCGTCTCATGGGCGTTCATGGGTCCCGTCGATACAAAAGGTGTTCATCCGGCACGGGGAGTATGCGGACCGCAGGCACGCGGCCGCCGGACCGTAACCGTCTTAAGTTCCACCGCGATACGTAGAGATGAGTCCTGGTAGGGTAGTGGACTATCCTCTTGGCTTGCGGAGCCAGGGACCGGAGTTCAAATCTCCGTCAGGACGTTTTCGGACAAACCAAACGGCGAGCGTAGCGAGCCGTGCGTGTGTCCGAAAACTCCGCGAAGATTTGAGCAGGAAAGTCGCAGCGGCCGAGCGAAGCGAGGCCGAACGGCTTTCCGAGTTCAAATCTCCGTCAGGACGCTCACTTTGCGGCTGCCTCACTTCGTTCGGCAGCGGCTGCGTTCGGTCCCGACGTGCCCGACGCTTGTTTCACTCGCGTCGGACTCCGTCGAGACGTTTCGGCCACACCAAACGACGGGCGCAGTGGAGAGTATGTCGCCCCCGCGACTGGGGCTCAGAACCGGTCACCCTCACTCCACGGGCGATCTGACCGAGCTGTTAATCGTGCGGGTGGAACCGCTCCATCGCTCGGCGGACCCCGTCGGTGGCGCCGATGAACGTCACGCTGTCGCCCATTTCGAGGACGCTGTCGGCCGAGGGAACGCGGTTCTCGCCGTCGCGGCTGATCACGGCGACGAAGGTGTCGTCCGGGATCCGCGCGTTGAGGTCGCGGATGCTCTTCCCCGCCAATTCGCGAGAGGTCACCTCAACCTCCTGAACGTCGTGGCTGTCGCCGAGCTCGTTCATCCAGTGGGTGAGCGCGGGGCGTTCTATCTCGTCGTCGATGGCCGCCGCGGTCGCCGTCGTGGCGTCGATGCCGGTGACGCCGATGCTGTCGAAGGCGTCGACGTTGTCCGGGTCGTTCACCCGTGAGTAGACGGACTCAACGTCGAACTTGGTGATGGCGAGCTGGCACGCGAGGAGATTGATGTCGTCGTCGGCCGTCGTCGTGATGAACCGCTTCGCGTCGTCGATGTCGGCGGCGCGAAGCGCCTCCGTGTCACTGCCGTCCCCCTCGTAGACGGTGAACCCCTCTGCGCGCGCCCGTTCGGCGACGTCCGGGTCCGTCTCGACGACGACGACGTACTCGCCCCTGTTCTCCAGTCGCGTGGCGAGCGCCTGACCGACCCGGCCCCCGCCGATGATTATCGTGCGCATTGGTGACACTCCGAGAAACTCTCCGATCTGCCGCGCGAACCCCGCCTCGACGAGGACCGTCGCGAAGATGACCGCGAACACCGTGCCGACGAGCAGTTCGCCGGCGGCGATGCTGCCAGCGAGCTCCAACTCGATGGCGAACAGCGTCGCCACGCTCGCCGGGATGATCCCCCGCGGCCCGACGGTCGCGATGAACAGGCGCTCCGGGCGGGTGAACCGCTCGACGCCGAACGTCGCGAGGAACGCACCGAGGGGTCGCAAGACGAGCATGATGACGGCGACGATCGCGATCACGCCGACCCCGAGGCCGGCGATCGCCTCGACGTCGATCAGCGCGGCGAGCGAGATGAAGACGAAGGATAAGACGATCGTGGTGGTGTTCTCCGCGAACGTCTCTATCTCCTCGCGGTTGTCGATCCCGAGGTTCCCGAGGAGGGTCCCGCTCGTCGCCGCCGCCGCGATGCCCGCCTCCGCGGCGACGGCCTCGGCGGCCGCGAACGAGCCGATCGCGGCCGACAGCACGAGGAACTGCGACGCCTGTACGTCGCGTTCGGGGACGATGTCGCTGTCCAGTAACAGGTAGATGATCCCCGTGGCGAGCAGCCCCGCGGCGACCCCGACGCCGAACCGCTGGAGGAACGAGAGCACCGTCGCGGGGACGCCGAGGTCATCGAGCAGCAGCGTCTCGAAGATGACGACCGCGACGATCGCGGCCGTCACGTCGTTGACGATCCCCTCCGTCTCCAGCGCGGTCGCGACGTGGTCCCGCACCCGGACCACGTTGAGGATCGGCGTGATGACGGTCGGGCCGGTCGCCACCAGCAGCGCGCCGATCAGCAGCGCGATCTCCCACGTGCCGTCCGTGAACGCGCGGACCGCCGCCGCGGTGCCGAGGAACATCACGACCGCGCTGATCGTCACCAGCCGGAGCGACACCGTCGACGCGCGGCGGATCCGGTCGATCCGGAGCGCGAACGCCCCCTCGAAGACGATGATCGCGACACTGAGTCCGACGATGATCTCCAGCCCCTCACCGAACGTCTCCAGCGTGACGAGGCCGAGCAGCTCGGGTCCGAGCACCACGCCGATTGCGAGGTAGAAGATGACGCTCGGCACCCGGAGCCGGTGAGCGAGCAGCTGGACCGCGAGCCCCGAGACGAGAATCACCGCGATCACTGGGAGTAGACTACTGGACACGTCGATCGACAGTACGACCCCCCACGTGGTTAGTGTACTGGTGGATCCGCCGACGCCGAGCGGAGTGGCGGAGACCGGCCACGACATTGGTTTCCACACACGGGAAACTATTAATCCGGTTCCGTCACACGGTGAACGTACGCCCGGTCGGTCCCCACCGCCGGGTCGAATCCATGACCGTCCGCGACCCCATTCCGACGTTCGCCCCCCGCTGGAGCGTCCGGAAACGGGTCCGCGGGCCGGTCGCCGCTCTCCTCGGTGCCGTCGCCGCGTGACCCCGACGCGGGGGCGGCCCGCTCGCTGCCGACGCGAGCGACCGCTTCTACCGGACTGCTCTCGACACCGATCCGTCGCCCTCCGACCGCGCGGTGCGGTCTCCGGCGGCCGAACTGACGCCGACCGCGAGGCGCACGCCTCGCACCACACCCCAATCCGACGATGACAGCAGATCGACCCCCCTCCAGACGCATGGTTCGCCCCGACCTGTACGCGTGCCCGCACCCGACCGAGTCCCTCCCGTCGCTCGGCGCGACGATCGCCTTGGCGGCGCTGCCGGCCGTGGTGGTCGGGGTCCTCGCGTTTCCGATCGCGGCCGCGGTCGCGCTGGCGGCCCTCGCCGGCGCGGTCGTCGGCGCGGCGCTCCACCGACGGTATCCGAGCGCGGTCGGCCGGACGCTCCGCCTCCCGGCCGACGACGCGAGCATCCGAGAGACCTGACCGACCCCACTGACGCACGAACCCTCCGCCTCCCGCTGACGCTCCGCCCTCCCCCGAGCCGTTCGCGGAACTCGACATTTATCACTCGCCGCCACCGACCGCGACGCGTGAGCGACCGCGACTCGGAGGCACGGAGCGACCGCGGGGACGCCGTCCATCGCGATCGCGTCGTCGCCGGCGCCGCGCTGTTCAACGAGGGGCATCCCCTCGCGGCGCGTCACGTCTGGGAAGCGGCGGGGGCGTCGATCGATGACGGCGGCGGGGAAGACGCAGAGCGACCGGAGGACGCCGAGCGACTGCTTCGGGGGCTGACCGCGACCGCGACGGCGACGCACCGCGCGACCGACGGCGACGAGCCGGGCGCTTCCGAGCGCGCGGCGGACGCCGTCACGGCGCTGACGGCGGACTCCGACTCGCTGGGGGTCGCGATGGCCCCCGTCCGGGAGTGGGCTGAGCGGCTCGCCGAGGCGCCAGAGGCGACGGGGCCGGCGACGCCGCCGCGGATCCGCGTCGACGGCGAGACGCCGACGTTCGGCGATCTGTCGCTCGGGGCGGTGGGTCTCGCGGTGCCGGCGCTCGCGGCGACGGGCGAGCCGGGCGACGCGGCGACGCTCGCGACCGCGGCCGAGTTCGCGTCCGCGGAGCGCGGGACCGGGCGGACCAAGTTCGCCGAACTGCTGCTCGCGTACCTGCGGACGCCGGACGCGCGGCCGCAGGTGGCCGCGCGACTGGGCGACCACGTGGAGCGAGAAGAGCGGAAGCGGCGGGACGTGGAGGACCTGTTCTAGCGGCGCGGTCCGGCGCGAGGGCGGCCGGCGGCGGCCGCTCAGGCGTCGTCGCTCGGCGCGTCCGGGTCAGCCGGGAAGTTGGGCTCAGCGGGCGCGTCGGCGGCGTCCGCGCCGGCGGCGTAGCGGCCGCCGTTCGTCTCGGTGTCGCGGTCCGGCTTGGGTTCGCCCTCGAAGGTATAGTCGCCCGAGTTGTCCGCGGGGTCGTAGCCCAGCGCCTCGCGGGCTCGCTCGATGGAGTAGTAGCGCCGGTCGTTGTCCGAGATGCCGTACACGACCTCGTAGCCGTACGTCGCCCGGAGACAGCGGTCGAACAGGTGCGCGCAGTCACGGTGCGAGAGCCACATCGCCTGCCCCCGCTCGTACTCGCGGGGCGGGTGGTCCTTGGTGAGGTTCCCGATGCGGACGCAGACGACGCTCATGTCGAACTCGTCGTGGTAGAAGCGGCCGAGCGACTCGCCGGCCGCCTTCGAGACGCCGTAGAGGTTGCCGGGGCGCGGGAGTTCGCTCCCGTCGAGCCGGTACTCGTCTTCGGGGCGGTACAGGTCGGGCGTCCGCTCGTCGGTCTCGTAGCCGCCGACGGCGTGGTTCGAGGAGGCGAACGCGAACTTCTCGACGCCGGCCTCGGCGGCGGCGCGCATCACGACCTGCGTCCCGTCGATGTTGTTCCGGAGGACGGAGTCCCACGGCGCCGTCTTCCGCGGGTCGCCGGCGAGGTGGATCACCGCGCCGACGTCGGCGATCGCCTCGCGGACGGCGCGCTCGTCGGTGATGTCGGCGACGTACCGGTCGGCGTCGGTGACCCCGTCGGGCACCTTCGCCGCCGGGAGCGGCTCGCGGTCGAGGAGCCGCCAGTCGTAGTCGTCGCCGATACCGCGGAGGATGGCCTGTCCCACCCGTCCGCCGGCGCCCGTCAGCAGTACCGGCTCGTCCATTCGACTCTACGTGGGCGGGAGAACGGCATATATGACACGGTTCGACCGGTACGCCCGAATGCCGGCCGCGAGGCCGGGGTCACGAGAGGAAAACGGGGACGAGCGGTCGGGAGGGCGCGCCTATAGCTTCTGCCGCGAGACCTTGACGCCGGTGGGGGTGACGATGATCTGGTCGTCGCCCTTCTGGACGATGTCGCCGTCGACCTCCTGGACGACCTGCCGGAGCTCGTCGTAGACGTGTTCTATCGTCCGGTCCGACGTGGAGTGGCGGGTGATGTCGGCGATGACGAAGTCGCCGTCGTACACCGCGTCCTTGATCGGGATGACGTCGCTCTGGTCGGCGATCTCCGCGAAGTGTACCTGCGTGTCCGTTTCCGCGTGCGCGTCGGCGAAGTCGTCCGCGTCGAGTTCGACGTAGTCGTCGACGGAGCGGCTCCCACCCCCGCCGAGGATCTTGCTCATGATGCCCATACACACCACACGACGAGGTCGGACATTAGTTCTTACGTCAGACGCACCCCCCGGCGAGCGGACGCGGCCTCAGTCGAGTCGCTCCTGCCACTCTTGGACCTGCGAGAGCAGCTCCACCGGGGGCGTCTCCGCGACGTCGACGTCGCTCAGCTCCTCGATCACGGCGCGGGTCTCGGCGTCGAGCCGCTCGGCCGCCTCGGCGTCGGATCCGGTCGCTGCGGTCTTCGCAGCGCCGCCGGAGCCGCCGGATTCGACCGACGTGTCCGCGGAATTGCCTCCGTTCCGACGCGCGTTCGAGGGCTGGGCGTCCGCTCCCGTTTCCCCGTCGGCGTCGGACGCGTCCGAGAACGACCCGGACGAGAGGTCGAACACGACCTGCTGGGTGCCGCCTTCGCCGTCGCCGCCGGCGCCCCTGCGGCTCCCGTTTCTCCCGGTCCGCGAGCCGCGGGCCTCGATCGCCTTCTCCTCGCGGAGCCGGTCGAGGACCTCGTCCGAGCGGGAGACGACGGGGTCCGGGACGCCGGCGAGGTCGGCGACGTGGACGCCGTACGAGCGGTTGGTCGGGCCGTCCCGGACGGTGCGGAGGAACGTCACCTCGCCGTCGCGCTCGTCGACGGCGACGTGGACGTTCTCGACGCGCGGAAGGTGGTCGGCGAGCGTCGTCAGCTCGTGGTAGTGGGTGGCGAAAAGGGTGCGCGCGCGGACCTCGTTGTGGAGGTACTCGGTCGCGGCCCACGCGATGGAGATGCCGTCGTAGGTGGCGGTGCCGCGGCCGACCTCGTCGAGGATGACCAGCGAGTCCTCGGTGGCCGAGTGGAGGATGTTCGACAGCTCCTGCATCTCCACCATGAACGTCGATCGACCCTGCGCCAGCTCGTCGAGCGCGCCGACGCGCGTGTAGATGCCGTCGACGAGCCCCACCTCGGCGGCTCGCGCGGGGACGAACGAGCCCGCCTGCGCGAGCAGCTGGATCAGCGCAGCCTGCCGCATGTACGTCGACTTGCCGCTCATGTTCGGGCCAGTGACGATGAGGAAGCCGCGGTCGGCGTCGAGCCGCAGGTCGTTCGGGACGAAGTCGGTCGTCCCCTCGACGACGGGGTGGCGGCCGGCCTCCACGTCGAGCCGGCGCTCCGTCGTCAGCTCCGGGCGCGTCCAGTCGCGACGCGCGGCATGGGTCGCAAGCGAGGCGAGCGCGTCGAGTTCGGCGACGGCGCGCCCGGCGTCCTGAAGCAGTTCCGCGCGCTCGGCGACGCGCTCGCGGAGCTCCTCGAACAGCTCGTACTCCAGCTCGCCGCGGGCCTCCTCCAGGCGGAGGACCTCCCGCTCCTTCTCCGCGAGCTCGTCGGTGACGAACCGCTTCGAGTTCTTCAGCGTCTTGATCTCGCGGTAGTGCTCGGGCACCTGATCGGCGACCGACTTGCCGACCTGAATGTAGTAGCCGTCCGTCTTGTTGCGGTCGACGGTGACGTGGCTGAGCCCGTGCTCTCGCTTCTCGCGCTCCGCGAGCCCGTCGAGCCACGAGTTCACGCCCTCGTGGCGGTCGATCAGGTCGTCGAGTTCGTCGTCGTAGCCGCGCTTCAGGAGTCCGCCGCTCGTCTTCGCCTTGGGCGGATCCTCGGCGAGGGCGTCGGCGAGCTCTTCCCGGAGCGCGGCCGCGCGGTCGCGGTCGACCCTACCGAGCACGGCGGCCGCGGGCGAGTCGGCGAGGGCGGTGTCGTCGAGCGCGTCCGCGAGGGCGGGCAGCAGCGCGAGCGTGTCGCGGATCGAGAGCAGTTCGCGCGCGCCCGCGCTCCCGCTCGTCGTGCGCGCCGCGAGCCGTTCGAGGTCGTACGCGTCGCCGAGCACCTCGCGGAGCCGGTCGCGCGTGAGCGCCGCGGACGCCAGCGCCTCGACCGCGTCGAGCCGGTCGTCGAGCGTCTCGCGGTCACGTCGCGGCCGGGTGAGCCACTCGCGGAGTAGCCGCCCGCCGGCGGCCGTGAGTGTGTGGTCCACCGTGTCGAACAGCGAGCCGTCGGCGTCGCCCCGCATCGTCTCCGTGATCTCGAGGTTGCGCTGCGTGGTCGCGTCCACGTCGACGCGGTCGTCCGCGCCGTACGCCGTCAGGCGGGTCATCGAGGCCAACACGCCCGCC
The DNA here is from genome assembly GCF_002727095.1 of Halorubrum sp. C191. NCBI lineage: Archaea > Methanobacteriati > Methanobacteriota > Halobacteria > Halobacteriales > Haloferacaceae > Halorubrum > Halorubrum sp. C191. The sequence goes on from NZ_NHNZ01000124.1 coordinate 45,980, forward strand.
CCCGTCTCCTCGACGTACGAAAGGACCGCGCCCGCGGCGCGGACGGCGAGCGTCGAGTCGAGCCCGACGCTGTCGGTCGTCTCGCGGCCGAACTGCTCGCGCACCGCGTGTTCCGCGCGCCCGGCCGCGAACGCCTCCGCGTCGAAGGCGGTGACGCGTCCCGAGAGGTCCTCGCGGACCGCCCCGAGCAGGCCGTCGTCGTTCCGGACCTGCGGACCGGGCAGCACCTCGGCCGGGTCGAACCGGTACAGCTCCGCGCGCAGGTCGCCCCCGTCGTCGACGGTCGTGGCGAGGAACCGCCCCGTGGTCACGTCGGCGAACGCGAGCCCGTAGGGGCCGTCGGCATCGGCGTCCGCGGTCGCGCCGCGCCCGTCCTCCTCGCGGACGACCGCCGCGAGGTAGCGCGCGTCGTCGTCGCTCGTCTCCAACACCGTGCCCGGCGTGACGACGCGGACGATCTCGCGGGCGTGGTCGCCGCCCTCGGTCTCGTACTGGTCCGCGACCGCGACCCGGTAGCCGCGCTCGACCAAGGCGTTCACGTACGGCGTCAGCTCCGAGAGGGGCACGCCCGCCATCGGGTACGACGAGCCGTGGGAGGACTTCTGCGAGATCGACAGATCGAGCTCGTCGGCGACCAACTCCGCGTCGTCCGCAAAGAACTCGTAGAAGTCGCCGCACTGCATCGCGAGGACGTCCGCGTCCGTCTCCGCCTTGAGATCGAGGAACTCCCCGACGATCCCCGTTGCCATATGTCTCTACTCCCGCCGTGCGCGGCTAAAACCCTGCGGGTGTCCGTCCGGTCGGCCCGAGCCCCGCCGCGCGCCGGCGCGCCGTCATCCCAGCCGGTTCCGCTTCGTCGACGCCCGGTGAGCGATCCCGGACGCCCCGAACACGAGCGTGAAGAGCGCCGCGTACGCGTACCCGGAGACTGCGCCGAACGGGGCGGTCCCGGTCCACCCCGCCGTCGCCAGCAGTCCGCAGACGACCGCGAGCCCCGCGTAGTACTCGGCCCAGAGGATCTCGTTCTCCGAGACGATCTCCAGGTACACCTCCAGCTGTCGGCTCTCCTCGGTGAGCGACACCAGCCCCCGGTCCGACTCGTAGTCGATGAACCCGCTCGCCGCCAGCTTCGGCAGGTGCGACTGGTGGAGCGCGGTGTACACGCGCTTGCGCTGCTTGTACGTCACCGCCGGAATCTCGACGTCGTTCTCCCACGCGGCCAGCTGCTCGGCGATATCCCTGACGCGCGCCTCGGTGCCGTTGGTCTTCAGGTACTTGATCACGTTGCGACGCCGCCGATTGCTCAGCGCGGTGAACACCTCGTCGCGCGAGGGGCCCTCACCGTCGGTGTCCGACGACGCCGCTTGCTTGGCGAGTTGTGGTGTCATAGCTCATACATGCCGAATGAGAGTACGGATATCATGGGAGGATATATCACTTCGCATTGTACCCACTAGAGCCGGTCCCCGGAAGATTCGCCCGAACAGAAGCGTACACACTCGCCGTACTTCGGGCGTTCTTGGCGTCTCCGACACAGTTCATCACATCGATACAAGTGGATTTGTCCGGGCGCTGTAACGATGTTGTGGGCCGGAGAGCCCGCGTCGGATGCGGTAGGCGGCGCATACATAGGTCGGTGCGTCGCGTTCGGATCAGCATGAACGTGTCACGAGACTCGGTCGTCGGTCGCCTCCGGCAGCCGGAGTACACCGGTGCGAACCGGTGTCTCCCCTGTACGGCCGTCAACGTCGGCATCGCGGCGGCCGGGGCGGGAGCGGTGGCCGCGGTGGGCGCGCCGCTACTCGGGGCGGTCGGGTTCGGCGGCGCGCTCGGAGCCATCTGGCTCCGCGGGTACCTCGTTCCCGGGACGCCGGAACTCACGAAGCGCTACCTCCCGGAGCGGGCGCTCGCGCTGTTCGGCAAGGCGCCCGGCAACGCCGAGCCCCGCGGGCTGGGCGTCGGTGAGGTAGACCCCGAAACGTACCTCCTCGACGCGGGCGTCCTCGTCGAGACGCCCGCGGGCGACGACTTCGCGTTCGCCCCCGACTTCGCCGCGTCGTGGCGGGCGGCGGCCGAGGACGGGGCGGGAGCGACGCCCGACGAGGGGAGACGGACCGACCGCGACGACCTCGCGGCGCTCGCGGCGCTCACCGGACTCGACCGGCACGAACTCTCAATCGACTGGCGGGGCGGCGCGGGGTTCGCGTACGCCGGCGAGGAGCGGATCGGTCACTGGGAGTCGCGGCCGGCGTTCCGGGCCGACGCCGCGGCCGACCGCGTGCTGACGGGGCTCGACGGCGACTGGGCGGATCGCCCGCTCGCCGAGCGGAGCGCGGTCCTCGGCGCCCTCCGGCTGTTCGTCGCGGAGTGTCCGTCGTGCGCCGGGGACGTGGCGCTCGAAGAGCGCGTCGTCGAGTCCTGCTGTTCCAGCTACGACGCCGTCGCCGGACGGTGTGCGGGCTGTGACGCGCGGCTGTTCGAGCTTCGGCTGCCGCCGTCGCTCGCGGCCGCCGACGGGTAGAATATAAAACGGACGGCGATCGAAAACCGAGAGGGCCTGTTTTTCGAGCCCGGTCACCGGAGCCGAAGCTGCCGCAGCACCGAGAAGCGGTTGACCCACAGCTGGACGGCGCTGGCGGCGGCGAAGGCGCCGAGCGCGAGGCTGGTCCACAGCACTGGGTCGACGGCCGACACGAGCGGGAGGTCGAGGAGCGCCGCGAGCACGACGAGCAGCGAGCCCACGGCGAGCGCGCGGTACAGCTCCGACCACGTCGCGCCGCCGGGCGCGAGGATCTCCGTGTAGAGCCGCACGTCTCGCGCGCGTCGCGAGAGCTCGATTGTCTGCGACTCGCGGTCGTACGTTATCACGCCCGCGTCCGCCAGCTTCGGGAGGTGCGTCTGGACCAGCGACGTGTACACGCTCTCGCGGCAGCGCTTCGGCGGGGGGCTCTCACCGGTCTCGCGACCGGCGACGAGCGTCGACAGCTCGTTGACCGAGACCGTCCCGCCGACGGAGCTGAGCTGTTCGATCGCGCGCCGTCGGCGCTCGTTCGCGAGGATGGCGTACACCTGTTCGGCCGGAAGCACGTCGTTGCGAAGTTTCATGAGGTAGGGATCCGAAGGCCGCGCTCGGCGGCGTCCGAGTTCTGTCCCTACTGCGTCAGATGAGTGTATATGTATGCGCTCGCTACCCGTGGGAGCCGCCGATCGAGGGGCGAAAGTACGGCGTCCCTGTCGGATCCGACCCGACAAGTACGGTCTCCGTGCCGCGTTCGGCGGCGGCGGTACGGGAGACCTACCGGCAATATCCTCCGGAGTAGGGGCGCCGGACCGCCGGTCGAACGGATCCTTTGACCCGCGGCGTGAGACGTTCTATCGGTTGGAATCGGACGTTCGACGGTGACATGGGAGCGCGTAACTAGGTGGGTGTCCCTCGGAGGGGGAAGTAACCGATTCGGTCAGCCCAGCGCGGACGGGGGGCGAGTCGGGGGAGAAACCATGAGCCAAGACACAAACGACAGAATCGGACTCTCGCGGCGCAAGGTGCTCGCGGGCCTCGGCGCGGTCGGCGTCGCGTCCGCGGGCGCGGGACTCGGTACCACGGCGTACTTCAACGACAGCGAGACGTTCGAGGACAACACGCTCACCGCCGGGCAGTTCGACCTCCTGCTCGACTGGCAGCAGACGTACACGGGCCCGAACGGGCTCGAACAGATCAACGCATACCCGGACTCCAACGGTGACAACGACCAAGACATAATCCCGGACTTCGGCGAGTACCTCTCGGACTGGGTCATCGACAACGATGAGTACGACCTCCGCGCGGCCACGGACGAGTACAAGAACGACTACTTCGCGGACCTGCCGGACGACTTCGCGGGCCCGCTGATCGAGCTCGACGACGTCAAGCCCGGCGACCACGGCGAGGTGACGTTCAGCGCGCACCTGTTCGACAACCCCGGCTACCTCAGGGTCGGCGGCGACCTGATCGCGGATGACGAGAACACCGTCTCCGAGCCCGAGGCGGGCGCGGACGGCGAGGACAACGGCCTCGAAGACAACGGCGAGGAGCCGATCGTCGGCGGGGGCGAGCTCGCCGAGTCTATCGACGTGAAGTTCTGGTACGACGACGGCGACAACGCCTTCGAGGGGCTGATGGGCGACCACGACACCGTCATCGTCTTCGACCGCTCGTACTCGATGGTCGAGACCGACCCGTCGCTCCAGGGCTCGACTGATCAGTACGACCCGCAGAAGCTCCAAGACGCGGTCGACGGGGCCGTCAGCCTCGTGGACCAGCTGGAGGCCGCGAGCGTGAACGCCGTAGACCCGATCAACATCTCGGTAGTCACGTTCGGCGGGAACGGTCGGGTCGACGTCCCGCTGGGGACCGACTACGACGGTGCCCGGACTTTCCTCGAAGGGCTCCCGAACAGCCCGAATTTCGACGAGGATTCGTCGAATCGGGAAGGGACGAACATGACCGACGGTATCAGCGAGGCCCGCAGCGTTCTCGACGGCGGCGACGCCGAGGGCAAGTGTATGGTGATCCTCGGCGATGGCGTCGCGGACGACTCCGCCGCCGCCGAGAGCGAGGCACAGGCAGCGAAAGACGAGGGCGTGACGGTGTACACCGTCCAGTACGACCTCGTGCCGATTCCGGGCGACGCCACGAGCGAGAGTACGATCCTCGAAGCGAGGGAGCTGCTCCGCGAGATGGCCTCCGACGCGAACGGCACCGCAGGCCCGCGCGAGAAGCTCAGCTTCGGCACCGTCCCGAACAACGTGGCCGGCGCGTTCCAGCACATCGCCCTCCACAAGGCGGGCGAGGTCTGCCTGTTCGAGGGGACGCTCAGCGAGTTCCTCGGCTCCGACGGACTGCTGCTCGACGCCGAGCCGCTCTTGACGCTTAACGAGCCGGACGCCGCAGAACAGGGCGGAACCCCGACGGACGAGACTCGACCGACGGTCAGTTGTCCCGACGTGAACGCGACGCCGTTCAGCGCGTGCTCCACGTACTACTTCGGCTTCGAGTGGTCGATCGACCCCGAGGAAGTGGGTAACGAGATCCAGACCGACTCGATCGTGTTCGATATCGGCTTCGGCGCCGAGCAGGCCCGCCACAACGAGAGCCCGTTCGGCGTCTGTGAGGCCGAGTAGGTGCTCGAATAGCCCACTGAACGACCCCCGGACGAGCCTCGCTCGTCCATCCCAGTTCGGCGCCTTCGGGCGGCCGACACGGCGGTTCGCGACCGCCGCCGGGAGTTCCCGATAAGGGATACACAACCATGAAAGACGACACAATCGGACTCTCGCGGCGCAAGATGCTGGTCGGACTCGGAGCGGTCGGCGTGGCCTCCGCTGGCGCGGGCCTCGGCACCACGGCGTACTTCAACGACACGGAGACGTTCGAGAACAACACGCTCACTGCGGGCGAGCTCAACCTCATCGTCGACTGGGCCACCTACGTCGACCAGGGGAGCTACGGTTCGAGCGCGACCGCGGGTGAGATGGACGGTAACACGGAGAGCTACGACTTCAGCGTCGGCGACGTGAAGCCCGGCGACAGCGGGACGTTGGCGTTCTGTCCGAAGATCGTCGACAATCCCGGATACCTCTGGATCGGGAGCGAGAACGGCGTCACGGATTACGAGAACGGCCAGCCCGAGCCCGAGATGGCGCCGGTTGACAATTCTTCGGGCGGGAGCATCGGCGGTTCGAACGACGGAGCGGGAGCGGGTGAGCTGAGCGAAAATATCCTGGTCACCGTCTCGTACGCGAGCGGCATCGCTGTCGACGAACAGACCGGTGAGATCACCTGCACCGACGAGACGGTCCTCAACAACCCGTCGGACTACACGTTTGCCGACCTCGCCGCGGAGCTCGAGGCCGGCTTCCTGATCGACCCGATCCGGGACGCGAACGTGGACCCGTACCCCGCGTCCGAGGACGCGAGCGAGCAGGCCGGCCCCTGCCTCTGCATCCACTGGGAGGTCCCGACCGAGGTCGGCAACTGGATCCAGACCGACGCCCTCGAGATGGACTTCGGGTTCGTCGCCATGCAGGCGCGGCACAACGGCGACGCCGGGAACAGCACCGCCAACCCGTTCAACACCTCCTCGTAGTACAGTCGGTCGAATACCGGCCCGGACAGCCTCCGGGATGCATCGGCCCGCGCTGGCGCGCGCACGACGGTTCGATTCCGTCGGCGGGTCCTCCCTTCTCGGGAAGGTGACACGACATCATGAAAGACGACACAATCGGACTCTCGCGGCGTAAGATCCTCGGTGGCCTCGGTGCCGTCGGCCTCGCCTCCGCGGGTGCCGGCCTGGGTACGACCGCGTACTTCAACGACACCGAATCGTTCGACAACAACACGCTCACTGCGGGCGCTCTCGACCTCAAGGTCGACTGGGAAGAACACTACTCCTTCCCGCAGTACTACGGTTTCCCGGACCCGACAGACGGGCTGACGGTAAGGTGGTCGATGCCGGAAGAGGACGACACGACATCGTACACACCACTTCCGGATCCGGCGAACCCGCTCGTCTGGGTCGCGACGGCGGACCTCGACGCGTACATGGACAACACCGCGATCGAGTCGTACCCTGACACGGACGGCGACGGGAGTCAGGACCTGTTCGACGCTACCACGAACGAGGTCACGGTCGGCGATGTCTGTACCGATGGGGCGGACCTCTCGGCGGACCTCGACCCGACGGCGGCCGGTTCGCTGCGGACGGACAACGCGGACACGTACAGTGACGGGTCAGCGCTCCCGCTCGTCAACCTTCAGGACGTCAAACCGGGGGACTTCGGTGAACTCACGCTGAGTTTCCACCTCTGTGACAATCCCGGCTACGTGTGGTTCCAAGGTCAGCCCACCACGGCTGCGGAAGGCGGACACACGGAGCCCGAAGCGAACGACGTTGACGAGTCCGGGGCACCGGACGAGTCGTACGATATCACTGACGGCGACACGGTTTCGGACATCCTCGACTCTGACGTGGAACTGCTGAGCGAAATTCAGACCGTCTTGTGGTATGACGACGGCGACAACGTGCTCGGCAGCGACGGGGAGACCAGTTCCGGGAAAGTCGACATCGCGTTCCTACACGACCGGTCCGGGAGCATGGGAAACGAGGCGGCGTTCCTCGAGAACAACATCGGGAACGTCGCAACCCAACTCGATAACTCGAACCTCGACGCGGCGTTCGGCCTGATCGCGTACGAGGACAACGGTGACGGTGATTCGACACCGACCATCGTAACGACAGACATCACGACGGATTCCAGTCAGCTGGATTTCAACTTCAGTATCGAGGGCGGGACGGAGAACGCTTCGGAAGCGATCGAGTTCGCGCTGGACAACTTGACGTGGCGACAGGGTGCGAAGAAAATTCTCGTCGTCATCACCGACGAGGACGACGACGGGTCGGCCGCGGAACGCACCAGCGCACTCAACCGTATCGACAACGAGAACGCTTGCTTGCTCGCGGTTTCGCCGAATACCACGGGAGCGGACGAACTCAAGACGATGTCGGAGCAGGTCCAGTGCGGTGACTGGATCAATATCACCGACGGACTCTCTACCCAGATCCTCAACGACCTCGTTGGCTTCATCACCACGGTCGGCGGCGAGGAAGTCATCTTCCGTGGCTCGTTGCTGGACACGCTGACGAATCTTAGCTCGGGCAACGGGATTCCGCTCGACGGCGACGAATCGACCCCCTTCGACGAGCTCAACGATCCGGAGACCAGCAGCGCCCGTGAATGCTACCAGCCGCTCACGACAAACTACATCGGGTTCGCGTGGTGGCTTCCGCCGTCGGTTGACAACGAGGTCCAATCCGATTCCATCGGCTTCGACCTCGGATTCTACACCGAGCAGTGCCGGCACAACGAGGGCGCCGGCCCCGAGCAGACGGCCTGATCGTCCGGATCGCCCCGAGCAGTCGAGCAGACGGGACGAGTCGGGACAGCTGTCAAACCGGACGACCAGAGGCGGGTACGGCGCCCGTACCGTCGGGTACGATCACCGGACCGGCCGGGTAGGGCGCGCATACATACGGTCGCGGTCGGCGTGGTGAGGGGTATCGAAGGGCGGGGCGCATCGACGACACGGCCGTTCGGAGCCGCGACGATACACAATGACACAGAAAGAATCGGGACTCACGCGGCGGGAGGCACTCGCGGGCGCCGGAGCCGTCGGCTTCGCGGCCCTCGGGGCCGCCTCCGGACGGCGGACGGGGACGGGGACGGACAACTGGGACGAGTACACGGACTACACGTACGCCCAGACGGACACGCGGTTTAATCTCCTCGTCGGCTGGCGGCGCACGGAGAACGGGACGGTCGTCGATTCGAGCCCGGTCGGCGCGGTCGATGACGTCGAAGCGGCCGGCATCCGGCTCGTCGACGTCGCGAACGCGCTACCGCACGACTACGGGACGGCGAGCGTCGGCCTCCGGCTGGAAGACCCCGAGGACACCGCCCGCGTGTGGCTGAAGATCGACCCCGACCTCGACGACCTCGACGACCGCGACGACGCGAGCGTCGCGCTCGCGGAACGCATCACGCTCACGGTCCGGCAGGACACCGGGATCTTCGGGATCGGCAGCTGCGGCGGCGCTGAGGGCGAGTTCGCGAGCGCCGGCGAGCTGATCGCCGACGAGACGCTCGCTGAGATCGACGGGTCCGCGCTTGCGGACGGGGTCGAACTGCGTCCGGGCCTGCTCGGCGACGGCTGCCTCGGCCCCGGCGAACAGCGCTGTCTGACCTTCGAGTGGGAGTTTACCGGCGAGGGCGGCAACGCCGGGCAGGGCGGCGCAGTGGGCTTCCTCGTACAGTTCGCCGTCGACGAGTGCGGCTCCGAGGGGAACCCCTTCGAAATGAACGCCGCGACGGAGACCGACGCCACCGAGGTGGGACAATGACTCCCGGAGGCGACGCCGGACGGCGTCCGAGCGGGCTGAGCCGCCGCCGGCTGCTCGCCGGGATCGGCGGTGTCGGCGCGGTCGGAATGGCGAGCGGCGTCGGCACGGGCGCGTACCTCGCGGACCGGGAGACGTTCGCGAACAACGTCTTCGGCGCCGGCGAGGTCGGGCTGACGGTGGACGGCAACCCCACGGACGGGACCGTCACCGTCGGTCCGTTCGCGGTCGACCGGACGACGTTCGGCGGACGCCCCGAGCCCGAGCGGTTCGAGATCGGTGCGTCGGCGAACCCGGTCCGGGTGTGGCTCGCGACGGAGTGCCCGGACGGCGACCGGCTCGGGAACGCCCTCGAAGTCGAGGTCGTCGTCGACGGCGAGTCGCTGACGGGCGGCTACCGCCCCCTCGCCGAGGTCGAGCGCGACCTCGCGACCGGGGTGCGGATCGACGCCCGGTGTCTCGGGCCCGACGACGACCCGGTCGCCGTCGAGGTGTTCCCGTACCTCCCGGCGGACTCGCCCGACGTGGGCGGCGCGGCGACCGACCTGACGTTCCGGGTGTACGCGGAGCAGTGCCGCCACGTCGCCGAGGCGGACGCGGCGAGGTCGAACCCCTTCGTAGAGACCGAGTGCGCGTCCGCGTGCGTCCCCTGCGAGGACGAGAACGGCGTCGCGGTCGGCTCGCTCACGCTCCGGTACCTCGGCGACGACCCGGCGACCGTGGTCGTCGTCGCCACCGGCGGCGGCGCGGGCGGTCGAGGCACCGCCGGGACGACCGTGTTCGACGGCGAGGTGACTCCGGACGGGACTTTCGTGGTCGACGGGACCGCCGCGCCGACCAACGGCGACCCGGGCTGGATCGGCCCCAACATCTACCTCGACGACGGCAGGACGGGCACCGACCCCGAGACCGACGCCGACGGTACTGGCGGAAACGGCGGCGGCAGCAGAGGAAACGGAAATGGCGGCAACGGCGGCGGCCACGCGGGCGTCAACATCCACACGAGCTGTTCGGTTCCGCTCCGGGTCGGCGACGTCTACGGCGGGCTGTACGAGATCGCCGCGGCCGCGACCACGGGCGGTGAGCCGCTGTGCGGCACGGAGGAGAACTGATGACCAAACTACTCACATCACCACGGACGAAGCGCGCGGCGAACGTACTCGGGATCGTCCTGCTGATCGCCCTCGTCGCACCGTTCGCGGTGTACGCGGCGCCGGAGGTCGTCGGCGCGGACGAGAGCTTCGTCGTGCTCACGGCGAGCATGACGCCCGCCATCGCGCCGGGCGACGTGGTGATCGTCGCCGAGCGCGACCCGACTGCGATCGCCGAGGGCGACGTGATCACGTTCGTCCGCGGCACGAGCGACGTGCCGGTGACGCACCGCGTGATCGACGTGGTCGACGAGGCCGGCACGCTCGCGTTCGAGACGATGGGCGACGCCAACGAGGGGCCGGATCCGGGGCTCGTCCCCGCCGGGAGCCTCGTCGGCGCCGTGACGCTGACGATCCCGTACGTCGGGTACGTGATCCAGTTCGCGGGGACGCGAGTGGGGTTCGTCGCGCTGGTCCTGTTCCCGTTCGGGCTGCTCGCCGCGACGGAGATCTGGTCTATCGTCCGGGGCCGCGACGGATCTGAATCGCAACCCTCGATGACCGTCGATCCGGTCGACCCCGTCGACGAACCCGGCGACGGAGACGGGGCGACGGCCGGACTCGATCCGGTAGTCGGGCCCGACCCGGCGGCTGGACCCGGTCCCGCGGCCGAAATCGTGACGGCGCAGGCGACGGAGGAGGCGAGCGGTTCCGGGGGCGTCTCGGTCGACGCCGTCGGCGGCACGGCGGCGGTGCTCGCCGCATTCGCCCCGTACGCGGTGTACGTCGCGTTCGAGCTCCGGACCGCCGTCGCGATATCGGTCGCGATCGGCGTGTCGACGCTGCTGCTCGGGGCGCTCGCCGCGTGGGTGCCCGCCAGCGGTGTCTTGGACCGCAGCGGTGGAACGCCGGATCCGGCTGTCGAGACGGACGCAAGCGGACCGACGACAGACGCGATGCGTAACGGAGACTCCCCCGAGTCCGACGGGGGCGCGTCCGAGCCGAACGACACCGTCGACTCGGCGGCGGTCGCCGCCGGGGCGGAGACGACGGCGGCCGAGGACGGGGCCGAGCCGGCGTCGACGCCCGGGTCGACACCGGTGTCACGTCCCGAGGCCGCCGGGGAGGGCGACTGATGGCCGCGAACCGTGGGCTCGTCGCGCTCGTCGCGCTGGCGGTCCTCGTGTGGGGCGTCGCGTTCGCCGGAGGGGCCACGGTCGCCGTCCTCTCGGCGAGCGTCGACGTGACCGCGACGTTCGAAACCCCGGACGAACTGAACCAGATCAACGAGACCTCGACCAACGGCAGCCAGACCAACGAGACCGCCGATGTCGATCTCACCGCGGTGTCCGTCGAGAACGGGACGAGCGACCCTGACGGAGACGGCGCCGGACTGGACCAGAATGTCTCGGCACCCGTTGGGAGCAACGTTTCGGCGCCCGCTGGGAGTAACATCTCGGCGCCCACTGGCGGCAACGTCTCGGCGCCTACCGAAGAGAACGTCTCGGAACCCACCGCGGACACCAACGCCTCGGTCCCGGTAACCGACTCGGCGACAGCCGAAGCGGATCAGTCGGGGAACGAAACGGCAACCGTGGAAAACGAGGATAGTCCGTCTGAAACGCCGGACACCACGGATTCCGATACGTCTGACGCTGCGAACGAGAGCGCGTCGAGCCCGGCCGTGACATCATCAGACACGGACAGCAACGAGTCCGACCCGGCCGTGACATCCGCAGACACGGACAGCAACGAGTCTGACCCGGCCGTGACATCCGCAGACACGGACAGCAACGAGTCCGACCCGGCCGTGACATCCTCGGGCACCGACGACACGTCGAACACCGACGACAGCACGTCTGACGCACAGAGTTCGGAGACCAACGCGAAGACTCTGACAGACGATGACGACACGTCGAACACCGACGACACGTCGAACACCGACGACACGTCGAACACCGACGACAGCACGTCTGACGCGCAGAGGTCGGAGACCGACGCGACGAGCCAGACGGACGATGACGACGCGTCGGAGCCGTCCGAACCGTCGCCGGAGCCGCCGGAGAACACGACCGAGCCGACGGCGAACGGATCGGCCAGCGCGGGGGACGCGACCGGCGCCGCCGCTTCGCCGAGCACGGTCGATGCCGTCGCGGCGGAGACCGACCGGTGACTTCGATTCGACCGCGGGGCGGATCGTGAACGTGGACGTACCGATTCGACCGCGACGGAGCGGAGTTCGAGGCGGCGGTCCGTCTTGTGCGCTCGGCACCAAGCTCGCAGTACTCCTGCTCCTCGTCGCGCTGTTTCTGTTGGTGCTTATTTCCGGTCTCGCTCACGGCTTGGGGTGAACTCGGCTTCGCCTCGGAGGGGTAGGTAGTTCCCAGCGCGTGGGGGCGTCCCTCGGAGTTATGACCCGGAGCGGCGTACCGTCGCGTACGAATGGTCGCACTCGACGCCTACGCGTTCGTGTTCGTCGCCGGGTTGATCACGGCGCTGGCGACCGGGATCGGCGCGCTGCCGTTCTTCTTCTTCGAGACGATCAGCGACCGCGGGAACGTGGCGCTGTGGGGGTTCGCGTCGGGGATCATGCTCTCCGCGTCGCTGTTCGGGCTGATCCAAGAGGGGCTCGCGGAGGGGACAGCGGTTGAGATCGGCGTCGGGATGCTCGCGGGCGTCGTCCTCGTCGTCATCGCGCACGAGGTCCTGGCGGACGCCGAGATTGATCCGCGGGAGTACGAGGAGGCCGACTTCAAGAAGCTGATCCTGATCCTCGGCGTGCTGACGGTCCACAGCTTTCCGGAGGGGATCGCGGTCGGCGTCTCCTTCGCCGACCTCGGGCTGGAGGGCGGGACCGCGCTGTTCGGCTTCACCGTCCCGCTGCTCGCCGTGTTCATGACCGTCGCCATCTCGATCCACAACGTCCCCGAGGGGACCGCCATCTCGATCCCGCTGCGGGCGATGGGCGTCTCGAAGTGGAAGATGGTGTGGTGGTCGGTGTTCTCAAGTCTCCCGCAGCCGATCGGCGCCGTGATCGCGTTCGCGTTCGTCCGGTACGCCCGCGAGTTTCTCCCGTACGGCTTCGGCTTCGCGGCGGGCGCGATGATCTACCTCGTCCTGTCGGAGTTCGTCCCCGAGGCGCTCGAAACGGGCGCCGACCTCCCGCGCGGCGGCAAACCGGTCCTCGTCGGCGGCGTCGCGCTCGGCGTCGCGCTTATGATCCCGCTCGCGTACCTGTGAGTTCCGGCGGCGGGGTCCGTCACTCCTCGCCCAACGCCGTGGGATTGACCGCGCCCGGGCCCTCTCCCACGTCGTAACCGCGTCGGACCGCTTCGGTCATCCCGGCGACCGCGGCGTCGACCGCGTCGCGGAGCGGCTCCCCTCTCGCCAGTCGCGCGGCGATCGCGCTCGACAGCGCGCAGCCGGAACCGTGCGTCGCCTCGGTGTCGATCCGCGGCGTCTCGAAGCGGTCGACGGTCGGCGCGACGCGTTCCGGGGCACTACCACCCGCGTCGTCGGCCCGGACGAGGGTGTCGACGACAGCGTCCCTCTCGGCGGATTCACCGTCGAGGTGCCCGCCCTTCACCAGCGCCGCGTCGGCGCCGAGCGCGACGAGCTCGCGGCCCGCGCGCTCGGCATCGGCGGGGGTGTCGACCGGCGCGTCGGTCAGCACCGCGGCCTCGTCGGCGTTCGGCGTGACGAGCGTCGCGTCCGCGATCAGCCCCTCGTAGGCGTCCTCCGCGGCGGGCGAGAGCAGGCGATCCCCGGTCGCCGCGACCATCACGGGGTCGACGACGAGCGGGGCGTCCGTCTCCGCGACCAGTTCAGTCACTTGCTCGACGGTCTCGGCGGTCGCCAGCATTCCCGTCTTGATCGCCCCGACGGCGAAGTCGTCGGCGACCGCCGCGTACTGGCTCGCGACGTGATCGGCGGGGAGGGGGTGAACGTCCTCGACGCCGCGGGTGTTCTGCGCGGTCGTCGCCGTCACGACTGATGTGCCGAGGACGCCGTGCGCGCGCATCGCGGTCAGGTCCGCTTGGATCCCCGCCCCGCCGCCGCTGTCGCTGCCGGCGATCGTCAGCGCGACCGGCGGCTCGACCGGCTCGTACTCGGGCATAGTCGTGATACAACCTAGTGGTATTAATTAGTGGTGTTCTTCCCGCTCGGCCGAGCTACCGGATTCCTCGGACGGCGAACGGTCGGTGCCTCACCGCGACGACGAACGGATTCAGGTCCCCTCGACGAGGCGTTCGAGCTGCTCGGGCGGGACGGCGCCGCGCGCCGCGTACCCGTCGTATGCGAAGGTCGGCACGCCGGTAATCCCCTCCCGCTGCGCCTCGGTGAACCGCTCGCGGACGGTCTCGCGGAGCGTCTCGTCGTCGAGGGCCGACCGCACCTCGTCGGCCTCGGCGCCCGCGTCGACGGCGAGTTCGGCTAGGAGGTCGGCGTCGCCGATGTCCTCACCGTCCTCCCAGAGCGCGGCGAAGACCGCCTCGTCGAAGGCGAGCCACGTCTCGTAGTCGTGGTGTTCACGGAGGTAGTACGAGACGATCTGGGCGGGGAGCGAGTCGACATCCTCGGCGATGTCGAGGTCCATCTCCACGCCGTAGTCGTCGGCGAGCCGGCGGACGTTCTGTTTCGCCTGTTCGAAGTACTCGTCGTCTTTCCCGTCGTCGACGGAGTGGTCGATCGTCCCGTCCGGGCGGCGCTTCTGGCTCCGCAGGTCGAACGGGCGCCAGTCGATCGCGAGCTCCTCGTCGCGGTTCTCTTGATACTGTGAGAGGGACTGACGACCCAGATAACAGAACGGGCAGACGTAGTCCGAGTACACCGTGATGGTCTGTCGGTCGGCGCTCATGGACGGGCGTAACGCCCGGCGATACAAAACGGTGTGTTCGGCGGCGGTCGAGGGGGTCAGTCGCTCGCGTTCGGCTCCGACGGCGGCTGGTCGTCCTCCGGGCCGTCGCGCGGGACTCCGGGGTCGGACCGCGGTTCGACCAGCCGGTACGCGAGCGCCACCGAGCCGAACGCGAGCGCGAACCCGGCGACGACGTCGGTGAGCCAGTGGATGCCGAGGTACATCGTCGCGACCACGACCGACAGCGAGAGCGGGACCGCGACCGGCGTCCACCGGGGGTACTCCTCGTGGGTCAGCACCGCGAACGTCCCGACGGTGACCGACAGCGAGGTGTGAAGCGACGGGAAGACGTTCGAGTTCACGTTCACCTCGCTCGTCAGCGCCATCACGTCGGGCTGCGTGGTGAACAGCAGCGGCGTCACCATGTCGGGCATCACGTTCCGCGGGCCGTGGGCGAACACCGCCGTGTACAGCACCAGCCCGATCCCGTAGTTGAGCGCGTACGCGACGAGGACGCGGCTGAACGTCGTTGTCCGGGGGAGCGCGAGGTACGCGACCGGCGGGAACGCGAGCAGGAACGCGTAGCCGTACACGTACACCCACGAGAAGTAGGCGGTCAGCGCGGGGGTCGCGAACGTCGCCTGAACCCACGCGACGAAGCCGCCCTCCAGCCCGTAAATGAACGCCGTCGCCTGAAGGCCGAACAGCCTGGAGACGTCCAGTAGCGGGGGGCGCCCGACGGCGCTGGCGATCAGCACCGCGCAGACGACAGCGACGGCCCGACGCGCGTCCCAGAGCCGGTCGCGGAGCCCGCTCCACGTCTCGCGGAGCCGGGCGGGGCCGATCACCGCGACGCTCGCGACGACCAGCATCGCCACGACCCACGCCACGACCGACGTGAGGACCGAGAGGAACGGCGTCATCGCCCCCGCGAGAGCAGCCGCCCCTCGCCGTCGAACCGGTACCCGATTTCCCGGAGCGCCTCGCGGGCGGCCGCGACATCCAGCGACCCACCGTCGTCGAAGAACGGGTGGACTGGGTCGCTCCCGTCGGCCCACGCCACCGACTCCGGAACATCAGCCGAGGACGCCGCGAGCGGCGAGGTCGCCGCCCGCGCGTAGCCGTCGAAGGCGCCGTCGACGATCGCGGTCTTATCGATCAGCCGAGCGATCACCGCCCGGAACCGGGGGTTCGACAGCGGGCTCCGGCGCACGTTGTACCCGACGTGGTAGAACGCCGCCGACCGCCCGCTCACGAGCCGGGCGTCAGCCGAGCGACCGATCCGCGGGACCGACTCGGGCCCGAGGTTCGAGACGGTGGCGTCCGCGAGTCCCTCGGCGACCGACTCCACGGCCGAGATGTCCGACGGCAGGACCTCGATGCGGAGCCGGTCGAAGGCGGGCTTCCCGTGGTATCGGGACGGGACCCCCGCTCGCGGGTCAGCGGTCTCCCCGGACGCGTCCGCGTCGTCCTCGGGCGTCGACCGGACGAGGAAGTGGTCGGGGTTCCGCTCGAAGGCGACCGACTCCCCGGCGGTCGCCTCGACGAACCGGAGCGGCCCGCTCCCGACGGGGTCGGGGTTGTTCGAGACGATCGCCTCCGTGGTCTCGAAGTCGAACTCGAAGCCGGCGATCGTCGCCGCGCCGGTCCGCTCCGACCAGACGTGTTCCGGGAGGATCGGCACCCGGAGCGCCCTGGCGGCGACCGTCTCGTTCACGTCGGCCACGGTGAGTCGGACCGTCGACTCGTCGCGGGCGCGCGCCCCCTCGACGACGGAACTCCGGCCGCGGAACCGGGGGGTCGGAACCGGGGTCTCGACGTTCCCGAGGGAGGTGTCGCGGAGGAACGCGTAGGTGAACGCCACGTCGCTCGCCGTCACGGGCTCGCCGTCGTGCCACCGGGCCTCTCGGAGCGTGACGTCGAGCGTGGTCTCGTCGACCCGTTCCCAGCCGGTCGCCAGCCACGGGAAGAACTCGTCGCCGTCCGCGCGGACGAGGGGGTCGTACAACAGACCCGTGAACGTGCCGTGGTTCCGGTATTCGGCGGCGATCGGGTTCCAGTTCTCCGTGATCCGGTCGTCGGTCGTCACGAGCCGGAGGGCGTCCCCCGTCGCGTCGGCGGCGGCCGCGTCGGTCGTCGTCTCGACGCCGCCCGCCGACGCGTTCGTCGCGGAACCGCCGCCTCCCGAGCCGTCGGCGGCGACGTCGTCGAGTTCGAGGAGCCCGGTGACGGAGAGCGGCTGTCGGTCCTCCGTCCAGCCGTCGAACCGGCTCTCTTGGACGGCGGTGAGCGCATCGGGGAACGCGACGACGGAGAAGGGCTGAAGCTCGCACACCGTCTCTTGGAGGGCGTCGACGGCGTCGTCGCGATCGCGGCCGGCCGCCCGGCGCTGCCGTTCGAGCAGGTCGTCGACGGCCATCTCCGTGAGGCCGAAGGGGTTCTGCCACCCCGACTCCGCGACGAACCGCGAATGGGTCAGCCCGTACAGCGTGTCGGGGTCGAACGGCTCCGTCTCCACGAACTGCCCGACGTAGAGGTCGAAGTTCTGGTTGATGAGCACCTTCCGCCAGAGGTCGGTCTGTCCGACGGTGTTGAGCCGGACATCGATGCCGACGGCGGTCAGGTGCTCTTCGAGCTGTCTGGCGATGCGGATCCCGTTGGGGTCGGCGTCCGCCGGCGTGGCGTTGATCTCGAGGGTCAGCTGCTCGGGGGGATCGCGGCCGGCGATGTTCTCCGTGCGACCGAGACAGCCGGCGCTGGCGGCCGCGAGGCCGAGCCCTGCGAGCGCCGCTCGTCGACTGATCGATCGCGTCATTCGGACGTTTCCACCTGTTTTCAGCCGCTCGGTATATCTCTTCTGTGCCGTCGTCGCGCCGAGAGCGGTCGCACCGACGCCGTCGGGCCGCCCGAGCGCCGAGGCGAGCCGCCTCAGATGGCGTTCGGCAGCGGGAGCGCTAGATCGGCGAGGAGCCCCGCGCGTGGGGGATAAGGGCGGGCGGAACCGCAACCCGAGCGCCGTGAAGTCAACGAGGAATCCGGTACCAAGTCCGGCGACGGCGGCGGAGAGTCCGGCGACGGCGGCGGAGAGTCCGGCGACGGCGGCGGAGAGTCCGGCGACGGCGGCGGTCCGGTTCATGCGCCGCACCTGTACGTCTGAAAACAAACCGGGGCGTGTCGGACCGCGGCGCTATCGGTGGGAGCCTAGCGCCGGTCCCCCGTCACCACGTCTCGACGACGCCGTCGCGGACGTCCTCGGCGCACCCCTCGCAGTCGGGGTGACCCGACTCGAAGCAGGCCGGACGGCCCTCGGCGTCGACCGAAACGGTCCGGCGCTCCGCGTGGCGGCGGCAGACGATGCGCGCCGCGCCGGACTCGTCGGTCGGGAGGTCGAACCGCGCCGCGGCCGCCGCGTCGCCCTCGGGGTCGTCGCGCCCCTCGGCGTAGGCGCGTTTGGCCTCCTCGAACTGTTTGCCCGCCTTGCGGAGCTGCTGGCGGATCACGCGTTCGAGCCGGTCGTCCATACCCGCCGTTTCGGCGCGGCGGATATAGGTCCGTTGGCGGCGCGGGACGCGGGCGCCGCGACGGCGCAAATCTTGAGGGACAGCCGCCCCGGGAAACCTTGATGAGACGGCCGAGCGATCGCTCGGGTATGTCCGACGACTGTATCTTCTGTTCGATCGTCGCCGGCGACATCCCGGCGCGCACCGTCTACGAGACCGATTCCGTGCTGGCGTTCCTCGACGCGAACCCGCTCGCGCGCGGACATACGCTCGTGATCCCCAAGTCGCACGCGCACCACGTCGGCGACCTCGACGCCGACCTCGCGAGCGACCTGTTCGGCGCGGCCGCGTCGCTCACGCCGGAGATTCAAGCGGCCGTCGGCGCCGACGGGGCCAACGTCGGCGTCAACGACGGCGAGGCGGCCGGGCAGGAGGTCCCGCACGTCCACGTTCACGTCGTCCCGCGCTTCGAGGGCGACGGCGGCGCGGCGATCCACGCGGTCGCCGGCGGGCGGCCGGACCTCTCCGACGACGAACTCGACGCGGTCGCCGACGAGGTCGCGGCCGCGATAGACGGGTAACGACGGCGAGGGAAGTAGCGCCGGCGCGACCCGCCGCCCGAGTTCGCGATTCTTAAGAACGCCCTCCGGCGAGGCCGGCGTATGAACGCGACGACGCTCGCGCTGGTCGGGGCGACCGGCGGCGCGGGGACGACGCGGACCGCTGTCGAGCTGGCGGCGATGGGCGCGCGCGACGGCGCCGACGTGGCCGTCGTCGACGCCGCGTTCACGACGCAGGGACTCTCCGAGTACGTGAGCGGGCGCATCGACCCCGACCTCACGGCGCTCCTCACGGACGACTCGGACGCGGCGCTGTCGGCGGCGGCGTATCCGGTCATCGGGACCGGCGGGGACAGCGGGCGGACCGCGGACGGCGAGCGCGACGCGCTGGACCTCCCGGGACGGGTCGACGCGATACCCGCGCGAGCGCCGTTCGAGCGCGTCGCGCGTGCGAAGACGGCGGAGGCCGCCCGGAAGCTGGAGCGGCGGATCGGCGAGGCGGCGACGACGTACGACGCGGTGGTCGTCGACGCCGCGCCGGTCGGGTCGAACGAGGCCGTCGCGGCCGCGACGACGGTCGACCGCGCGGTCGCGGTCAGGCCGGCGACGGTCCACGGGCGCGACGCGGCCCAGCGGCTCCGCGGCCGGATCGCCGACGTCGGCGGGAGCCTCGACGCGACGCTCGCGGTCGAGCGACCGGGGAGCGGTGACGGCGAGGAGGGCGACGGGGTCGTCCGCGTGCCGGCGACCGATCCCGAGGTGGCGGCCGCGCCGACCGCGGCTGGAGGGGATGACGCGTACGCGCGGGCCATCGCGACCGCGTACGAGGCGGCGTTCGACGCGACGCTCGACGTGGAGTTTCCGGAGCCGAGCCTCGTCGAGCGGTTCGCGCCCTGACGCGGAGCGGAAAGACGGGATCGGCGCTCAGCGGAGGCCGTCGGTGGAGCCGAGCGCGTCGCCGAGGGGGTCGTCGGCGCCGAGTCCGTCTCCCAGCGGCGCGGAGCCGGCGACCTGCGCGTCGACCGCCTCCGCGACGGGCTCGACCGGGTCGTGCGTCTCGACGTACGTCGCCAGCGCGAAGTCCGCCTCGTCGCCGCCGGTGAGCGCGACGGCCTCGCTGCGGGGGGTCCGGCCGGCGAGCCAGTCGCGGACGATGTCACGTGCGGTGGGTGAGAGCGGACAGACGCCCGCGACGCCGCAGCGGTGGAGCGCCTTCGCGGCCGTCATCGGGCTGACGCCCGCCTCACGCGCCGCGTCGCCGACGCTCCGGCCGGCGGTGTAGGCGTCGACGAGCGTGGCGGTCGCCTCTGACGTACACGGGAGCGACTCGGCGTGGTCCGACAGGCGGTCGACGAGCGGCGTCTCCGTGTCGTCGGCGAGGGCGACTCCGCGATCGCGCTGGCGCGAGGTCACCTCGACCCCCGCCGCGATCTCCGACAGCGTCATGCGGATTCGTGTCTCGCACGAAATGTTAAAACCACCGTACCGCGGCGCGGTCGCCGCCGCGATCACCGACCGATAACCGGTCGGTTCGGCGGCGCCGATCCGGCCGATCGACCGCCGATTCGCCCGGATTTAAGTAAGGCTTCGGGCCGGAGTTCGACGTGTGATGAGTGACGCACGCTCGACCCGCGTTCGTTCGCCCCGTACAGAGACCGACGACGTCGCGACGACGGACCGCTCGGCGACCGCCGACGGTGCCGCGACCGCGGACCGCACAGCGGCCGCCGAGGGGTCCGAGACCGCGTCCGCCGCCGAGACCGGAAACCGCGAGACGTGTCCGGAGTGCGGCGGCCGCACGCGCGTCGACGGCGCGGAGCGCGTCTGCGCCGACTGCGGGCTGGTCGTCGACGCCGACCGGATCGACCACGGCCCCGAGTGGCGGTCGTTCGACGACGAGGACACGGATCCGAAACGCACCGGCGCGCCGCTGACGCGGTCCCGCCACGACCGCGGGCTCTCGACGGAGATCGGCCGGTCGACCAAGGTGAAGGGGCGCAAGCGCCGCCGGCTCGCCCGGATGCGGACCCAGCACAACCGCGCGCAGATCTCGACGAAGCGCGACCGCAACAAGGTGTACGCGTACACCGAGATCCGGCGGCTCACCGGCGTCATGGGCCTGCCCGATAGCGTCCGCGACGCCGCCTGTGCGCTGTTCGACTCCGCGCAGGAGGAGAGCCTGCTCCGCGGGCGCTCGCTGGAGGGCTTCGCGGCCGCCTGCGTCTACGTCGCCTGCCGGACGGCCGACGTGTCCCGCACGGTCGGCGAGGTGTGCGCCGAGGCGAAGGCGACGGAGGACGAGCACCAGGCCGCCTTCGACGCGATGAACCGCGAACTCGGCCTGCCGATCGCGCCCAGCGGTCCCGCGGAGTACCTCCCGCGGTTCGCGAGCGACCTCGGCTGCGATCCCGCCGTCGAGCGTCGGGCGGGCGAGCTGGCCGAGCGCGCCGTCGAGGAAGGGATCGCCAACGGCCGAAACCCGGTCGGCGTCGCGGCCGCCTGTCTGTACACCGCGGCCCGGGAGCTCGACGCGGAGTGTACGCAGCAGGCGGCCGCGGACGTGGCCGGCGTGACGCCGGTGACCGTCCGGCGGACCTACGTCGACCTGACGGAGGAGTAAGTCGGAGAAGCGCCGACGGGGGACCCGTCGGCCGTGACGATCCGCCGGGCGGGCGCGGCGGCGTCAGCGGGGACCGGCCGCCCCGAGAGGGAGCTGGCGACCGGCGGCTGATAGCGGACAGGCGGTGTGGAGGGCAGGGAGGGCACCCCGACCGTCCGGCGGGCGTCACGCATCTGGATCGACGTGCGGGGGATAATTCTACGTTAGCTATTGATAGTACGGATAGACCGAACAACGCGGTTGGGTCGGACGACTCGCGGTTTGCGTGTCGACCGTTTCGTCTGGGCCGCCCTGCTACCGCCCGTCGAGCTTGTGCTTGAACGCGAAGAAGACCCGGCGACCGGTCTCGGTGAGTCGGACCGTGTCGGAGCGCCCGATGTCCTCGAGATCGACGTAGCCGCGCTCCCGCAGCGGCGAGAGGACGTGCGTCTCTAAGGCGCGGTACTTCGCCGTCCGGCTCTCCCCCGCCTCGCGGAGGAACGACAGCTCGCGCTCGCGCGCCCACTCGATCAGGTTCCACTTGTCGGTGGTCAGGTTCCCCTCGGCGCGGTCGTGGAGCCGACCGAGCACCGCGACCTGGTCGGTCGTTGGGGCGTCCATGGGGTAGATCGGGAGGTCGACCGTGCGCTCGATGCCCGTCGTGAGCGGTTCCTCGCGCCGGTCGTGGCGGTGGCGCTCCGGCTCGACGCTGTAGGGCCGCGCGCCGACAATCATACAGGCGAGCGCGACGCCGACCGCGGCGATCCGCGGTCCGGTCGAGACGTTCCCGAAGAGCCGGTCGCCGTCCTCGGCGCTCGCCCGGTGGCGGGCGGCGACGGTCGTCGTCACGCCGAGCACGTCGTACACGTCCGCGTGGGCGACGGGGATCGCGCGGACCTCGGCGAACTCGGCGACCGCCGCCCACGCGTCGCGCTGGTAGGCCGTGAGCCCGTCGGGATCGATGCGGATGTCACCGGGGTCGACCGCCTGCGCGGCGTCGAAGTCAACGTCGCCGCGGGCGGCGTCGCGGTCCGGGGCGTCGACGAGGAGGTACGCGACGTCGGCGCCGTGGCGGCGGAGCGGTTCGACGATCCGGTCGCGCTCGTACCCGAGCGGGACCACGTGGACGCGGCGTTCGGAGACGCTGGGGACCGAGGTGTCCATACATCGGCTCCCGCCGGCGACCGCTTAAAGGGTGCGTCGGGGGTCGGCGGGCAAGCGTACGGTGGCGGCTCCCGGGCGCTCCCGACGCCTCGGTACCGATCACGTGACGTGAGGACTCATAGCACGAAAACCGTTAAGCCCGGCTGTCGCCTACAAGTCGGTATGAGCGCTGACCGGTCCGCCCTCCGGCGGGCCATCGAGCGCGGCGAGCGAGACGGCGGCGCGATCGAGTTCAAGGAGCGCCTGACGCGCGAGGTCCACCTCGCCGACGGGCGCATGGAGTCGCTCGTGGCTCAGCTCCGCCACCGTGTCCTCTCCGGCGACGGCGAGGCTACCTACGTCCTCGGCGTGACCGACGACGGCGGGTTGGCCGGCGTCTCCCCCGACGCCTTCTCCGAGACCATGGACGTGCTCTCGCTTTTGGCCGACGAGGCCGACGCCCACATCGCCGACGCCGAGACGTGGAGCGCCGGCTCCGGCGGCGACGGCGACGAGGCGGGCCTCGTGGGGCTCGCCACGCTCCGCGACGGCGGCGTGTTCGAGGCCGACGAGGACCACCTCGTCGTCGGCACGGCGGGCCACGTCGACCACGGCAAGTCGACGCTGGTCGGGACGCTGGTCACCGGGCGCGCCGACGACGGGCAGGGCGGTACGCGGGGCTTCCTCGACGTCCAGCCCCACGAGGTCGAGCGCGGCCTCTCGGCCGACCTCTCGTACGCGGTGTACGGCTTCGCCGACGGCGCCAACGAGCCGGTCAGGATGGACAACCCCCACCGCAAGTCCGACCGTGCGGGAGTCGTCGAGGCCGCCGACCGGCTCGTCTCCTTCGTCGACACCGTCGGCCACGAGCCGTGGTTGCGGACGACGATCCGCGGGATCGTCGGCCAGAAACTGGACTACGGGCTCCTCGTGGTCGCCGCCGACGACGGCCCGACGAAGACCACCCGCGAACACCTCGGCATCCTCCTGGCGACCGAGCTCCCGACGATCGTCGCGATCACGAAGGCGGACGCCGTGGGCGACGGCCGGCTCGCCGCGGTCGAGCGCGAGGTCGAGTCGATGCTCCGGGACGCGGGCCAGACCCCGCTGCTGGTCGATCGGCACGGCGTCGACACCGCGGTCGCGGAGGTCGGCGACGGAGTCGTCCCCCTGCTGCGGACCAGCGCGGTGACGAAAGACGGGGTCGAGACGCTCGACCGGCTGTTCGAGCGCCTCCCGAAGCGCGCGACGCCGGACCGGGAGGCCTTCCGGATGTACGTCGACCGCAGCTACAAGGTGACGGGCGTGGGCGCCGTCGCGTCCGGCACGGTGAATTCGGGGACCGTCGAGACGGGCGACGAGCTCCTCCTCGGGCCCATGCCCGACGGCTCGTTCCGCGAGGTGGAGGTGCGGTCGATCGAGATGCACTACCACCGGGTCGACAAGGCGACGGCCGGGCGGATCGTCGGCATCGCGCTGAAGGGCGTCGACGAGGCGGAGATCGAACGCGGGATGGCGCTGGTCCCCCGAGACAGCGAGCCGGAACCGGTCCGCGAGTTCGACGCCGAGGTGATGGTGCTCAACCACCCGACGCGGATTCAGGAGGGGTACGAGCCGGTCGTCCACCTCGAGACCGTCTCCGAGGCGGCCGCGTTCTTCCCGGACGAGGGGCGACTGCTCCCGGGCGACACCGGCGAGGCGCGCGTCCGGTTCAAGTTCCGGCCGTACCTGATCGAGGAGGGACAGCGCTTCGTCTTCCGCGAGGGGTCGAGCAAAGGGGTCGGAACGGTGACTGGCACCGGAGACGCCGCGGAGGACGCGGCGCCGAGCGAGCGCTGACTCGCCGGTCGGGTGCCGCACTCAAACTGACTCGCCGGTCGCGTGCCGCACGCAAAATATCAGTATTTTGTCCGATTTTTATCCACTGATATATCAATAAATTTCGGATCATGGCAGCCGTTTCTCCCTGATTCGGACGGAGTTCGACGGAGTACGTATGGACAAAAGGACAACAAAGCGAACAGAGATGACCATACGACCACGCCAACCCAAAGTACTTATTAAATAGAAACAAGTGGACGACTGTATGCGTCGACAACACACACAACGCATTTCGCGACGGAAGGTCCTCGCCGGCGGAGCAGCCGGCACCTCCCTCCTGCTCGCCGGGTGTGCCGGTGGGGGGGACGGCGGCGACGGTTCGGACGGCTCAGACGGCGACGGCTCTGACGGCAGTGACGGTTCGGACGGCTCCGACGGCGGCAGCGCCCCGACCCTGTACTTCGCGCAGGCGAAGGGCCCGCTCGACATGGACCCCGTCGTCATGAACGACGTGCCGTCCGCGCAGATTGCCGGGCGGATTTTCGACGGGCTCTACGAGTACAGCGACGGCGTCAGTCTGGAGCCGAAGATCGCCGCGGACATGCCGACGGTCGAGCGCGACGGCACGCGCTTCATCGTCCCGATCCGCGAGGACGCCCAGTTCAAGAACGGCGATCCCGTCACCGCGGAAGATGTCGTTCACACAATGCTGGCGCCCGTCGAGGAACAGACCGAGAACGCATCAGAAGTCGACATGATCGATACCGGGGAGGTGATCGATGAGAAAACCGCACAGTTCGACCTCTCGTACCCGTACGGCGCGTTCACGATCGCCATGGCCCGGAACGTCGTCAACGCCTCCGTCCGACAGGAAGACACGGACGCGTACAACATGGGCCCGGTCACCTCCGGGCCGTTCCGGCTCGCCGAGTGGGAGCCGGAGAGCTACGCGACGCTGGAGCGGTGGGACGACTACTGGGACAGCGATAACCTCCCGGAGATCAGCACAGTCGAGTTCGAGCCGATAGTCGAACAGACGACGCGGGTCACCGAGCTGGAGACTGGGAACGTCGACATCGTCGAATCGATTCCGCCGCAGCTGTACGAGACGGTCGAAGGGAACCAGAACGCCACGCTGACAGAAGAGCCGGGGATTGGGTACTTCTATCTCGCGTTCAACTGCGGCGAGGGACCGACGAGCGACCCGCTCGTCCGCGAGGCGGTCGACTACTGCGTCTCGATGGACCAAGCAGTCGAGAACTTCGTCGAGCCGGCCGGCGTCCGCCAACATAGCCCCTACCCGGCCTCGATCTCTGAGGAGTGGGACTTCCCGACCGACGAGTGGTCGGACATTCAACACGATCAGGACCTGGAAGAGGCGCAGGCGCTGTTCGAGGAGGCCGGGGTCTCGATGGACTACAACTGGCGGATCATCGTGCCGCCGGACAACAAGCGCGAGCAGATCGGCATCTCCATCGGCGACGGGCTCCAGAATGCTGGCTTCCAGAATGTCGAAGTCCAGCGTCTCGACTGGGGGACGTTCCTCGACGCGTACGTCACTGGTAGCGAGGACGACTACAACATGTACACCCTTGGCTGGTCGGGCTCGCCGGACCCAGACACGTTCGCGTACAACCTGCTGAGCCAAGAAACGGAAGGCACGAACAACGGGACGTTCCACGACTACGACGAGGCCTCGCAGATGCTGACGCAGGCCCGCGAGTCGTCTGACCGCGAGGAGCGTCGCCAGCTCTACATCGACGCGACGACGACGCTGCTCGAAGGGCGCGTCCACATGCCGGCGTACAACCTGAACAACTCTTACGGCGTGCGCAACGTGGTGGAGGGCTTCAGCTCGCACCCGATCTCGTCGGAGGTCCAGCTGGACGGCGTCACTGTGAACCGATAACCGGCCCCGGAGGTTTGGGGATCGGACCCACGGAGCGGACCCGGGCGGTGCGCGCTCGGAGCGGGTTGGGCCGTAAGTGTGCCCTCTTGGGCGGTTGGCGGCGGGGTCGGCTGCCCGCTTGCGGCTCCAAATTGGCACGTCGGCGGGAGCGAAACAGATAAGCGACAGCAAAAACCGAGTCGAAGCAACAAGAGATCCACGACAGTGAGTTTACTTCGGTACACACTCCGGCGGTTCGCACAGGCGATACCCGTACTGATAGGTATCGTGACGATAACCTTCTTCCTAGCCAACCAGATTCCCGGCGATCCGGTCGAGATCATGTTGGGGCCAACGCCGGCACAGGAGCAGGTCGAGGCGATCCGGGCCCAGTACGGCCTCGACCGACCGATACACGTTCGGTACTTCACGTACCTCAGCGGCGTCGCAACGGGAGATCTAGGGCTTAGTATCTACTACGACCGCCCTGTCTTGGAGATGATCCTGCTCCGGCTCCCAGTGACGCTGCTGCTCATGCTGTCAGCGTTCGCGTTCGCGATCGTCACCGCGATCCCGCTCGGTGTGATCTCGGCGAAGCGGCGCAATGAGCCGGCGGACCACGTCTCGCGGATCGTCTCGCTCATCGGCGTCTCGACGCCGTCGTTCTGGATCGGGCTGGTGTTGATCATCGTCTTCGCGTTCTACCTCGGATGGTTCCCCGCGCGAGGGCTCGTCCTCCCGTGGGCCGACCCGGCGGACGTGCGGGGGGCAGCGACGCGGATTGGGGTGTTACGCCAGACGGCGCATCACCTCTTCTTACCCATGATCGGGCTCGGAACGCTCCAGATGGCGCAGATCACCCGGATCGAGCGCTCGTCGATGGTCGATTCGCTCCAGGGCGAGTACGTGAAGCTCGCTCGGGCGTACGGCGTGCCCGAGTCGACGATCGTGCGCAAGCACGCGTTCCAAGTCGCGCAGCTCCCGGTGATCACCATCATTGGCCTGGGGCTCTCAACCGCGCTCGGCGGCGCCGTCCTCACGGAGACCGTCTTCGAGATTCAGGGGATGGGCCGGTTGATCATTACTGCGATCAACAATCAGGACTACCAGCTGATCATGGGCACGACGCTCGTGTTTGGGTTCGTCTACGTGATCGGCGTGATCGTCACGGACATCACGTACAGCTACCTCGACCCGCGGGTCACATACGGTGACGAGTAATGTCTGTCAACAGCGCAACTTCGGACGACGACACGCCGGACAACAGCGACGAGAGCGGTGGGCCAGACGAGGTCGAGGCCCGCGTCGGGCTCCGGTACACGCTGAAGCAGGTCAGACAGGACACGACGGCGCGGATCGGGACCTACATCGTCGGGTTCATGACGTTCGTCGCGATCTTTGCCGCATTCGACTACTACGTTCTCGATTACGCCATCGCTGAGGCGGTGCTGTATAATCCGGAGACCGACCCACAGAACGTGCGGCGGCTGCTCCCGCCGGTCGGCATGGAGAACCAGTTCGGACAGGGCGTACTCGAACACCCGCTCGGCACCGACCACCGGGGCCGCGACCTGCTCTCCCGGACAATCTACGGGACGCGGATCGCCATGACGGTCGGGTTCCTCGCGACCGCCATCGGCCTCGGCGGCGGTACCGTCATCGGCGCGGTCTCCGGCTACTACGGCGGCTGGATCGACGACGTGCTCCAGCGCGTCACCGAGACTATCTACGCCATCCCGTTCCTCGTCTTAGTCATCGCGTTCATGACCGCGTTCGGCCGGGACCTCACGTTCGCGATGGTGGGCGTCGGGATCACCGCGATCCCCGTTTTCAACCGTCTCATCCGGTCCCGCGTGGTGTCCATCCGTGAGGAGGACTACGTCGAGGCCGCGCGGGCGGCCGGGGTGAAAGACCGGAACATCATCTTCCGGCACATCATCCCCAACAGCTTCGCCCCGGTGCTCGTCCAGGCGACACTTCAGGTCGGGGTAAGCATCCTCATCGTGGCCGGACTCTCGTTCCTCGGCTTCGGCGCGCAGCCGCCGACGCCATCGTGGGGGCAGATGCTGTCCGCCTCGCGGGGGTACATGCTCCCCGCGCCGACGTTCAGCATCTTCCCCGGTATCGCGATTCTGATCACCGTCATCGGCTTCAACATTCTCGGCGACGGCCTCCAAGACGCCCTCGATCCGCGGATCAACAACTGATATGAGCGAACCACTACTCAGCGTACGCGATCTCAAGACGCAGTTCTTCACCGAGGACGGGACGGTCCGCGCCGTCGACGGCATCTCCTTCGACGTTCACGAGGGGGAGATCGTCGGGCTCGTCGGCGAGTCGGGCGCGGGGAAGTCCGTCGCGACCTCCAGTATCCTCCGGCTGGTCGACAGCCCCGGCGAGATCGTCGGCGGCGAGATCAAGTTCAAAGGCGAGACGATCTTCGGCCTCGAAGAGGACGGCGGCGGCGAGTTGCGCCCGCGCGACGAGATGCTCACCGAAGAGGAGATGCGGAAACGGATCCGCGGCCGCGAGATCGCGATCATCTTCCAGGACCCGATGGAGTCGTTGAACCCCGTCTTCACCGTCGGAGGGCAGCTCCGAGAGTTCATCGAAATTAACCGCGACCTCGGCACCGACGAGGCGAAAGGGGAGGCGATCGACATTCTCCGGGAGGTCGGAATTCCGGCGCCGGAGTCGCGGTACGACGAGTATCCGCACCAGTTCTCTGGCGGGATGCGACAGCGCGTGCTGATCGCGATGGCGCTCGCCTGTCAGCCCGACCTGATCATCGCCGACGAGCCGACGACCGCGCTCGACGTCACGGTCGAAGGCGAGATCCTGGAGATGGTGAAGGACCTCCAAGAGAAGTACGATACTTCGTTCATCTGGGTTACCCACGATATGAGCGTCGTCGCGGAGATCTGCGACCGGGTGAACGTGATGTACCTCGGCGAGATAATTGAGCAGGCGGAGGTGGACGATCTGTTCTACGACACGAAACACCCATACACGTCGGCGCTGCTCGACTCGATGCCGCGCCCCGACGAAACAGTCGACGAGCTCAGGCCGATCAAGGGAGTGATGCCAGAGGCGATCGACCCGCCCTCCGGCTGTCGGTTCCACTCGCGGTGTCCCGAGGCCCGAGAAGTGTGCCGTGAGGTCCACCCCGAGCCGCGGGAGATGAGCGGGGACGCCGAGGGGACGCACACGGCCGCGTGCGTGAAACACGACGCGTTCGACATCGGGTACGACACGAGTCCCCCGATCGACACGGAGGCGACCGGAGGGTTCTCCGCCGGGTTCACCGAGACCGGGGGTGAGGCGGAATGACCAAAGTCGGCCCGCCAGAGTCGGACCCCGAGGCGCTCCTCCAGGTGCGGAACCTCAAGAAGCACTTCGACAACGAGAGTGGACTCCTCGCGGGCGTCCAGCTCGACGACGAGTTCCCGTACGTCTCCCGGTCGACCTCCGATGTCCGCGCCGTCGACGGCGTGGACTTCGACATCAAGGAAGGGGAGACGCTGGGGCTCGTCGGCGAGTCCGGCTGCGGGAAGTCAACGCTGGCCCGTACCGTCCTCAGGCTGCTTGAACCCACCGAGGGAAGCGTCTACTTCCAGGGCAAGGACCTCGCATCGCTGTCCGGCGAGCCGCTGCGACGGATGCGGAAGAACATGCAGATGATCTTCCAAGACCCGCAGTCCTCTCTCGACCCCCGGATGAAGGTCGGGCCGATCGTCGAGGAGCCGATGAAGGCCCACGGCATGCTCGACGAGGAGGGGCGCGAGGCGCGCGCCAAGGAGCTGTTAGAGAAGGTCGGGCTCGACCCGCAACACTACAATCGGTACCCGCACGCGTTCTCCGGCGGGCAGCGCCAGCGCGTGAACCTCGCGCGGGCGCTGTCGGTGAACCCCGACTTCATCGTCTGCGACGAGCCCGTGTCGGCGCTCGACGTCTCGATCCAGGCGCAGGTGCTCAACACGATGGAGGAGCTACAAGAAGAGTTCGACCTCACGTACCTGTTCATCGCGCACGACCTGAGCGTTATCCGCCACATCTCCGACCGCGTGGCGGTGATGTACCTCGGGAACATCGTCGAGCTCGCCGACAAGGAGGAGCTGTTCGAGAACCCGCAGCACCCGTACACGCAGGCGCTCCTCGACGCGATTCCGGTCCCGGATCCGCGGAGCGGGGGGCGGACCGCCCTCCTGTCCGGCGACGTGCCGTCGCCGATCGACCCGCCCTCGGGCTGCCGGTTCCGGACCCGCTGTCCGAAGGTGATCCAGCCGGAAGAGTACGACATGAGCGACGGCGCCTGGCGGAACCTTGTCGAGTTCCAGCGAGCGGTCGAGCGCCGGGCGTTCGAGGAGACCGATCCGGATGTCCTCCGGTCGCGGTACTTCCAGGACGCGGTCCCGAGCGGCGACGCGGGCACCCTGCTCGACGAGGCGCTGGGCCACATCGAGCGCGACAAGTTCGAGGACGCCGAGCGGATCCTCGTCGAGCGGTTCGCGGACCAGAGCGTCTGCGCGACGGCCCGGCCGGCCTACGAGATCGAGTCGGAGATCGGCGACGGCCGCCACTACTCGGCGTGTCACTTGCGCCGCGACGAGGCGGTCGCGACCGCGGTAGACGAGGCCACGGTAGGCGGCGCGGCGCGGCCCGGAACGGAAGCGCCCGAAGCGGACGACTGACCGCCGACCCTTTTTAAAAATCACCTCGCCGCGCGGCGCCTCGGCGGCCCGCTCGCTGACGTCACCGGCGGCGTCAGCGGATCCGTATCTGCGTGGCGTCCTCGTGGCGCTCGTCGGCGCCGGGGACCGGCACGAACACGGAGATCGTATGGTCGCCGCGATCGGCCCGGACCGATCGGTCGAGCCCGCCGTCGTCGGCGGTGCGGCGGAAGCGACCGTTCCACGTGGCCGTCGCCCGCTTCGTCTCGCCGGCGCGGAACGACAGCGAAGACTCCTCACCGCGAATGTAGCGTCGCTTGTCGGTGGCTTCCAAGACGCCGTCGACCGCCCACCCCCACGAGCGACGCGTCGTCGTCGGGACCTCGATTGGGACCGGCAGGCGGTTGCGGATGATGACCGTGATCGAGATGGGCTCGTCGGGCGCGTACTCGGCGGCGTCCGTGCTGACGCTCACCTCGAGCGCGCGCCGCGCCACCGCCCGCGGTACGACGCGGCCGAGGGCGGTCGAGAGGTAGTTCTTCGTCTCGTCGAAGCCGGTGCGATCCGTCCGACCGTCGTGGCGTCTGTCGACCATGGGCGTCTCTGAAAGCGGGGAATCGGAAGCGTCGGCCGCGTTCGGATTGCGGTAGGCGGGTCGCGATACTAAGCGTTCGGGTCGACGGCGATCGGGTCCGCGTCGGACAGAGTTGGCCCTGACTCTCCGGACCGCGACGGTCGGACCGGCCGAGTCGGCGCCCCCGGACCGTAACGACTCGCCGTCAGTCGTCGACCACGTCGACCAGTTCCATCAGCGGGTACCCGTCTTCCATCGCCATCCGCGTGTGAACCGTGACGCCCTCGTACGCGATCCGCATCTCCACGTCCATCAGCGAGCCGGTGAGCTCCGTGTAGCCGTTCTCGTGGTCGATCGCGTCGGCGACGCGGTCGTCGTGGATGTCGACGGTCACCGCCTCGCAGTGCGGTTGGTTCTCGATCGCCTCCGCCATCGCGGCCTCCATGCTCCGCGTGCTCGACGGGCTGACCGGCGTGCCGGCGAACTGGTGGTACAGCGAGCCGAACTTGATCCCGGCCTCGAAACACGCCTGCTGGGCGTCGGTTGCCATGCCCGCACTGCGGCGGCGCCGGCCTAAGAGGCTTCGGAGGGGCCCGGCGGAACCGAAGCCGTTTGGTTCGGGGAGCGGGATCGGTCCGTATGAACGCGCTTCGCGTGACGGGCGGCCGCGTCCTCCGCCCCGACGGCTCCGTGACCGAGGCCGACGTGACGATCGACCGCGACGCCGGGCGGATCGTCGAGGTACGAGACGTGAGCGCGGACGGCGAGGCGCCGCCCGACGCCGACGAGACGCTCGACGCGTCGGGGTCGCTCGTGATCCCGGGGCTCGTCAACGCGCACACGCACGTCGCGATGACGCTGCTCCGCGGGTACGCAGACGACAAACCGCTCGACCCGTGGCTCCGCGAGGACATCTGGCCGGCGGAGGCCGAACTGACGCCGGACGACGTCGAGGCGGGCGCGGAGCTCGGCGCCCTGGAGATGATCCGGTCTGGGACGACCGCGTTCGCGGACATGTACTTCGCGATGGACCGGGTCTCGGACGTCGTCGACCGCGCGGGGCTGCGCGCGCGGCTCGGCCACGGGGTCGTGACGGTCGGCAAGGACGCGGCCGACGCCCGCGCGGACGTCGAGGAGAGCCTCGCGGTCGCCCGCGAACTTGATGGCGCGGCGGACAGCCGGATCCGCACGGCGTTCATGCCGCACTCGCTGACGACGGTCGGCGAGGAGTTCCTCCGCGAGGGGGTCGCGGAGGCGCGGGAGGCGGGCGTTCCGGTCCACCTCCACGCCAACGAGACGGCGGACGAGGTCGACCCGATCGTCGACGAGCGCGGGGAGCGACCGATCGCGTACGCCGAGGACCTCGGCGCGCTCGGCCCGGACGACTTCTTCGCGCACGGCGTTCACGTCGGCGGCGGCGAGATCGACCGGCTCGCCGAGTCGGGAACGGCGGTCGTCCACTGCCCGGCCTCGAACATGAAGCTCGCCAGCGGGATGGCCCCGGTTCAGCGGCTCCGCGAGGCCGGCGTGACCGTCGCGCTCGGCACCGACGGCGCGGCCTCGAACAACGACCTCGACGTGTTCGACGAGATGCGCGACGCCGCCATGCTCGGGAAGCTCGCCGCGGACGACGCGAGCGCGGTCCCTGCGGGGGCGGTCGTTGAGATGGCGACGGCCGGCGGCGCGGACGCCCTCGGACTCCCGGGTGGTCGGATCGAGGCGGGTGCGGCCGCCGACCTCGCCGTCGTCGACCTCGACGCGCCGCACCTGACGCCGGTCCACGACCCCGTCTCGCACCTCGCGTACGCGGCCCGCGGGAGCGACGTGCGCCACACGGTCTGTGACGGCGACATTCTCATGCGCGACCGAGAGGTGCTGACGCTGGACGCCGCGGCCGTACAGGAGCGCGCCGCGGCCGCCGCGAGCGACCTCGTCGACCGCGTGGATTCGGCGTAGCGGACGCACGGCTATTCATGTATAGAACTGCGGTGGCGCGTGCGACTCGCGCCCTGCGGGCGCTCGTCAGCACGCGCGAGGTCGCCGGCGCGTAGCGCCGGCTGCCAGGGAATCTTCGATTCTCGCTGGA